>NZ_JBEOVJ010000003.1:11916-164214 GCF_040295435.1 Streptomyces sp. NPDC002809 | reverse complement strand
GTGTCGCGGTGTCGCGGTGTCGCGGTGTCGCGGTGTCGCGGTGTCGCGGTGTCGCGGTGTCGCGGTGTCGCGGTGTCGCGGTGTCGCGGTGTCGCGGGCGCCCGGCCCGGGGCGCCGCGCGTGCCGGTTCAGGCCGCCGACGCGCAGATGATGCTCCGGCCCTGGTTAACCGGCCAGTACCAGAACCGCTCGCCGTTCACGGACGGACAGGTCCAGTTCTGGCCCGCCTCGGGGGCCCGGTAGAACCCGGTGATCCGCAGGATCGACTGGCCGGCCTCGGGGACGGCCGACGCGTCGCAGTCCCAGATCGCCGTCAGGTCGGCACTGGTGGCCCCTGTGACGTCAGCGGGGAAACACTGGCCCACCTGGTACACCCGGTCGAGGCAGAGCGTCCTTTCGACCCCGTCGTCACCGGACTTGCTCCACCAGGTGAAGCCCGCCCCGCTGTCGCAGGAACCGGAGCCGCCGGAAAGGGTACTGACTCCGTTGACGTGCATGTACGCGTTCGAGGCGCTGCAGCTCACCCGGATCGGGCGGTCCGCGCTCATGTCGTCGTGCCCGTCGTTGTACACGTTGAGACAGTCACCGGCGCTCACCGCTGCGAACGCCCGGTCGGTGGCATCCGGGGTGGGGGCCGGCGTGGGCGTGGAGGCGGGCGTCGGGGCGTCCGCGGTTTCGCTGCCGGGGCCGTTGGATCCGTCGGTGCTGCTGTCCGTGTCCGTGCCGGAGTCGTCCGAATGCGTATCGAGGCCGCTGCCGGACGACACGGCGCCGGAACTGCTGCCGGCGGACGAACTGCCGCTGCTGCCGGCTTCGTTGCCCGTGGTCCCCCAGGGCTGCCAGACGAACAGGGCGACGACTGCGGCCACGGCGATCAGCCGGCCCAGCCCCCAGGAGTTGCCCGAGGAACCGGAGCGCGGGGGTGCCGGGCGCGTGGTGCCCGGAGTGGGCGGGGCGGTGCCGGGGGAGGACGTCCGTGCCCGGGCGGCCCGACGGGACGCCTCGCGCTCGGCCCGCCGCAGGGCCTCCTGCTCGGCCTGTTCGCGCGTCGCGCGCTCGGCCTCCTGGCGCTGGTCGGCGAGCCGCTCGGTCTCCATGCGGGCTGCCTCGGCGCGCTCCCGGTCGGCGTGTTCCTGCTCGGCCTGTTCCGCCCGCTGCCGCTCCGCCAGTTCCGCGAGCGCCGCCAGGTCCGGCCGTGCCCGGTCGCGACGGGCACGGCCGCGGGCCGCGCGGGCCTGCCGCTCCGGCGGGTACACGAGCGTCGGGGGCGGGGGCGGCACCACGCGAGCGCGCTGGACGACGGTCGGGGCCGCCGGGCTCGCCTCCCCCGACCGGCTCTGCCGGCTCGCGCGGCGGTCGTTCGAGAGTTCCAGACCCTGGGTCGCGTACGCGCCGATCAGCGCCGTCCACCGCGGCGGCAGCCACCGGGCGCCGCCGCGGGACTCCGGCAGACCGGCCTGGGCCTCGCGGAAACGGGCCAGCAGCTCCGCCGGTTCGGGCCGCCGGTCCGGGGCGACGGACAGGCACGGCCGGATCGTCGCCACGAGCTCCTTCGGCAGCCCGCCGAGGTCGAGCTCGCCACGCTGGACGCGGGCCAGCAGCCGCAGGGTGTCCCCGTCCGTGCGGTAGGGCGGCCGGCCGGTGGCGAGCAGGAAGAGCGTCGCGCCCAGGGAGTAGACGTCGGACGCGGCGGTCGACTCCTCGCCGCGTGCCTGTTCGGGCGAGGTGAAGGCGAGCGTGCCGAGGGTGAGCCCGGTGAGTGTGAGGTCGCTGGCGTGCGAGATGCCGAAGTCGATGACCCGGGGGCCGTCCAGCGGAAGCAGCACGTTCTGCGGCTTCACGTCACGGTGGACGATGCCCACCCCGTGCAGGGTGACCAGGGCCTCCGCGGTCCCGGCGGCTATCCACCGTACCGCGGACGCCGGCAACACCCCGCAGTTCCGCACGAGTTCGGAGAGCGGCGGAGCGGCGATGTAGTCGATGGCCATCCATGGCCGCTCCGCGTCGGGGTCGGCGTCCCGGACCCGTGCCGTGTACGCGCCGGCGACGCGCTGCGCGACCGCCACCTCGCGCGCGAAGCGCCGACGGTCGGTGTCGCCGACGGCCCCCTCGGCCGGCAGCGTCTTCACGGCGACCAGGGCCCGCCCGCCGCGCTCGCCGCTGCGGGCCAGGTAGATCCGCCCCATGCCCCCGGACGCGAGTCGTCCGATCAGCCGGTACGGTCCGAGCGTCGCCGGATCGTCCCCACCAAGCGCCCGAACCCGCGCCCCGGCCATGTCGTTCCCCCTGTCGTTCCCTCCTGGCAACGGTGCCACGAGGCGGCCCGGACAGCCATGGGATGCGGCGGCTCCCGGGCACTCTGTTGCGGGTCCGATACAGGTCAGGGACCGTCGGACCCCGGACATGCAGCAGCGCCACCGGGGGAGCGGCGGCGCTGCTGGTCAGTGATGCCGGCCGGGTTCGACGGAACCCGGACCGTGCGGTGCTACGGCAGGGCGTGGACGTGCGGGCCGACCGCGTTCGACCAGGCGTTGCCGGACTTGGCGTCCCAGTTGGTCGACCAGGTCATCGCGCCGCGCAGGCCCGGGTAGGTCTTCGACGGCTTGAAGGTGCCGCAGCCGGTTCCCTTCGCGAGGCAGTCCAGGGCCGCGTTCACGACCGAGGGAGCGACGTAGCCGCTGCCCGCGCCACTGGTGGAGGCGGGGACACCGAGGCCGACCTGCGACGGGTCGAGGCCACCCTCCAGCTGGATGCACGCCAGCGCGGTGAGGAAGTCCACCGAGCCCTGCGAGTAGACCTTGCCGTCGCAGCCGAGCATCGAACCGCTGTTGTAGTACTGCATGTTGACGACGGTCAGGATGTCCTTGATGCCGAGCGCCGTCTTGAAGTACTCGCCCGAGGTGGACTGCATGTCGATGGTCTGCGGAGCCATCGTGATGACGAGGCCGGAACCCGCCTTCTGCGACAGCGAGCGCAGCGCCTTCGTCATGTACGTGGAGTTGAGGCCGTTCTCCAGGTCGATGTCGACGCCGTTGAAGCCGTACTCCTGGATGAGCGAGTAGAGCGAGTTGGCGAAGTTGGTGGCGGAGGCGTCGCTGTTGACCGAGACGGACCCCTTCTCACCGCCGACCGAGATGATGACGTTCTTGCCGGCTGCCTGCTTCGCCTTGATGTCGGCCTTGAACTGGTCGACGGTGTAGCCGTTCAGGCCCGCCGAGTCCAGGTTGAAGGTCACGGCACCGGGCGTGGTCGTGGCGTCGGCGAAGGAGACCGCGATGATGTCGTAGTTCGCGGGCACGTCGCTGAGCTTCTGCACGGTCGCGCCGTTGTTGAAGTTCTGCCAGTAGCCGGTGACCGCGTGCTTGGGCACGGACGTGCCCGGGTTCGGGTTGCCGGTGCCGGACGTGGCCGTACGGCCGCTGACGGTGGCGGACTTGACCGACTCACCGGCCGCGTTGGTGGCGGTCACCGCGAACTGGTACGCCGTGTCGGCGGCCAGTCCCGTGATCGTCGCCGAGGTCCCGGTGGAGGTGGTGGCCTTCGCGCCGTCCTTGTAGACGGTGTAGCCGGTCGCGCCGGACACCGAGTTCCAGGACAGGGCGAGGGACGAGGACGTGGCCGTGCCGACCGCGAGACCGGCGGGGGCCGCGGGGATCGTCGGGGCGGGGTCGGTGCCACCGCCTCCGTCGGGGCCGCTGACCGAGACGTCGTCGACGAGGTAGGCGGCCTGCCCGTACCAGCCGTGCGTGTACACGGTGACGGACGTGGTGCTGGGCCCGGTCGTGAAGCTCGTCGAGAGCTGGGTCCAGCTGCTGGAGCCGGGGGTCCAGGTCGACACGTCGGTGGTTCCGGTGCCGCCGGCGCCCAGGTAGGCGTAGCCGCCCTGGACCCAGGAGCTGAGCGCGTACGTCGAGTTGGGCTTCACCGCGACGGTCTGGGTGCACTTGGCGTTGTCCTGGCCGGCCGGGGTGGCCTTGAGCGCCGAGGTGCCGCCGTGCACGGGGGAGGAGACGGTGGCGCCGCTGCCGCCGGAACAGGTCCAGTTGGCGAGGCCGGACTCGAACCCGGCGTTCTTGGCGACGTTGACATCGGCCGCCTCGGCGCTGCTGACGAGACCGGTGAGGGTCAGCGCGCCCGCTGCGACGACGGCCATGGCGGAACCGAGGAGCGGGCGGTTGTGCCGTCGTCTGTGGCTGGTTGCGGGGGAACGTTCCACTTGCTGCCTCCGTGGGGGAGTCGGGGATGGCGGGGAACGGCACGGGGATGCCGGGGCCGGACACGGGGGTGCCGGGGTGTGGAGTCGAGGAACGGTGGCCACCGCTGGGCGATAAAACTGGTCCAGACCAATCAAGTTGTCAAGACCTCTGGCGTCGAACGGTCGCAACGCGCCCCCGTGGAGGGGCTGGTGGACGGAGGCGTGGGCAGGATTTCGCGCGGGCGCGAGGTTCCGGTTCGTCAGTTCCCGAGGGGGGTTGGGGGCGTCCCCTCGGGGGTCCCGGACGGCGAAGCCGCCGGTCGCGTCAATCTCGCCGATCGCTCTGGGCCCGGGGGACCCAATCCGGGCCCAGAGTTCACATTGGGCCCACCGGGAACACCGAGGGCTGTCGCGTGAATGCGCTCCCACGCCTCTGACGTGCATAAAGACTGATGAGGATCATGAATAACACACGTGGGGAATGGGTATTCGATTAAATGGTACGGACTTTAACAACTAGTCACTTGGGCTGATTTGTCACGCGAACGCCCCGTGAGGGGTCGTGGGCCCGTCCGTACTGGGTCCTGGAAGGTGTTCTCTACCTCGCATTACGTGGATAAAGTGCTGATGCGGGAGCGCCTGAGTGATGGAGCCCCTGACGTGAGCGATTGCGGCCGGCGGTACGCGGCGGCCGGAGCCGAACGGGGAACAGCGTGCCGACAGCAATAGCAGTGACAAGCGCTGATCTGGTGCTGTCCCCGGCCGATCAGCAGACGCCGACGGCGGTGGTCCTGCGTGCACCCGAGGACCAGTCGCTGGAACAGGCGGTGGGCGACATGCACCTCCTCCTGGAGCAGCACGGCTACGTCATCGCGGTCTATCCCGCCAGCATCAAGCCTGCCCATGAGCGGCGGATGCACGCGATTCGCGCGGTGATGGAGAGTGACCGCATTGCGCTGCTCAAGGTGGATCTGCCCCCCTTGGGGGTCGCCGTACTGGTGCGTCAATTGCGGCAGTTGTCCATCTGTGACTTCAGTGCCGGGGTCGTCGCCTCCGCGGCGAGGCTGCTCTCCCACTACATCCACTCCGGTGCGCTCCTGAACTCGGTCACCAAGCTCGACCGGGTGCCGGTCAGCCTGAAGACCCATGCGAAGTCCTGGGTCCCCGGGTCCCAGTTCGGCGTGCTGGCCAACCCGAGCCCCGAGCTGATCAAGATCGGCTCGGGAGAGCTCGCCGGACCCGAATTCGCCACCCATCTGCTGGTCGCGAAGGGGCAGTTGCAATCCGACTGGGTGACGACCACCCTCGCCCCGGCCTGGCAGGTGCAGGAGGTGCACGAAGCCCCGCTGCCCGCGGATTCGCCTTCCTGGTGGGGCACTTCGAAGATGGTCGAATTCGCCGCCTTTCTGCCCGATATTTCACTGATCTATCAGCTTGTTTCCTCGGTTCGCAGGGAGGTCTGTACCTGGTGCGGTAATGAACTCATCGGCGACCGCTGTGGTCTGTGCTCGGCCCCACTGAAACCACCGGAGAACCAAACACGGGGTTCCGGTGTCCTGAGCCAAGGAACACCGACGCACCACGGGTCGTGAGCCACCGCGACGGCGGTGCTCCCCTGCTGCACCCACAGCCCGGAGAACAGCGCACGGCACCCGCCCGTCCCTCACGGGCGACGCCACAGAGAGACCCGCGACGGCTCGATCCCGCTCCGCTTCCCAGTCCGCTCATCGGCCCACGTCTCCCAACGAGGTTGCTCCGCTCATGAACTCACGGCAACGCCGCGGCGTCATCCTTCTTCTCCTCTCGGTCCTCTGCGCCTTCGGTGCGTTCGCCGGTGTGCTCTCGGTGATCAGTGATGTGAACTCGAAGGTCGGTCCGGAGGTGACTGCCTACCAGGTGAAGTCGGACATAGCCCCCTACCGGCCCCTGGAACCCGGGCAGTTCGAGAAGGTCTCGATGCCGAAGCGGTGGCTGTCCAAGAACGCGGTCACTGATCTCTCGGTGCTGAGCGGAAAGATCGCCGTCACCAACCTCCGCAAGGGCTCCTTGCTCCAGGACGACATGATCGTCAAGCGTCCCAAGCTGGAGAACGGTCAGCAGGAGATCGCCATCATGATCGACGCCGCGACCGGCGTCGCCGGCAAGATCCGGCCGGGCAACCTCGTCAACATCTACGCGACCTTCGCGGGCCAGACCGACAAGGACAAGCCCACCTCACGCGTGATCGTCCCCAACGCCAAGGTGCTCGACGTCGGCCAGCTGACCTCGCTCGAACCCAAGGGCGACGACCGGGGCGGCCCCACCGAGGCGGTGCCGATCACCTTCGCCCTGGACACCACCGACGCGCAGCGCGTCGCCTACGCCGAGTCCTTCGCGGAGCACGTGCGGCTGGCCCTGCTGCCCGACGACAGCCCGACCACCCTCCGTCCCGGCGAGGGCAGTTACAACCTCGACGAAGACAAGAACAAGTGAGGACCGGATGAGCACTCGAATCCTCCCGGCTGTCGGCGACGCCGACGCTGCCCGATCCATCACCACGCTGCTCAGCCAGCTCCCCGATGCGGAGCCGGCCGCACCACTGGGTGACTCGACCACGCTGCTCGACACACTGGCCCGGCTCGCCGCCGAGTCACTCGACGAGCTGCCCGAGGTCGTGCTGGTGCACGAGCGGATCGGTCCGGTTCCGGCACTTGAGCTGATCCGGGAGGTGGCCCTGCGCTTTCCGGCGGTCGGGGTCGTGCTCGTCACCGCGGACATGAGCCCCGGGCTCTACTCGGCAGCCATGGACTCCGGCGCCCGCGGCCTGGTCGGCCTGCCCCTCTCGTACGAGGAGCTGGCCCAGCGCGTCCAGGCCGCCGCCGGCTGGTCCGTCGGAGTCCGCCGCCACCTCAGCGCCGGTGCCGAGATGTTCACCGGCCCCGGCGGCACGGTCGTCACGGTCAGCGGCGCGAAGGGCGGCGTCGGCGCGACGGTCGTAGCCGTGCAGCTGGCCCTCGCCTCGGCGGCGTCGGGCCACACGGTCGCCCTCGCCGACCTGGATCTCCAGTCCGGGGACGTGGCGTCCTATCTGGATGTGCAGTTCCGCCGGTCGATCGTCGACCTCTCCACCATCCAGGACATCTCGCCGCGCGTCCTCCAGGACGCCCTGTACAGCCACGACAGCGGGCTGGCCCTGATGCTGGCACCGAGCGAGGGTGAGCGGGGCGAAGAGGTCAGCGACCGGGTCGTACGCCAGACCGTCAGTGCCCTGCGGCACCGCTTCGAGGTCGTCATCATCGACTGCGGTACGCACATGAACTCGGCGAACGCCGCGGCCATCGAGATGGCGGACCGGACCCTGCTGGTCACCACCCCGGACGTGATCACCGTCCGGGCGGCCAAACGCATGGTCCGGCTCTGGGACCGCCTCCAGGTCCGCAAGGCCGAGGAGACGGTCACGGTCGTCAACCGCTACACGCGTAACACGGAGATCCAGCCACCACTGATCGAGAAGATCACGGCCACGAAGGTGGCACGGGTCGTGGTCCCCGCGAACTTCAAGGAACTCCATGCGGTGATCGACGCAGGCCGCTTGCAGGACCTGGAGGCCAAATCCACGGTGAAGCAGGCGCTGTGGGGGCTTGCGGCAGATCTCGGACTGGTGAAGAACTCCGAGAACGCCGACAAGCAGGGCAAGTTCAAGGGCGACCGCGGTTCGTTGGGCGGCCGGCGGGGACGTACGAAGTGAGCGGCGGCGGGTCGGTTGCGTCGGCCGGTTACATCGGTGAAGTGATCTGTGCAGCGAGCGGTGAAGTGTTCAGCGAAGCGATTAATGAAGCGATGAGACCGAGGAGGACCGTTGAATCATGAATCTTCTACGAACGGGCCGGCCACCGGCGGGGCCGGGCAGCGCGAGGGCTGAGATATCCGGCTCCGTCTCCGGCGGACGGCGCCGGCGCACGCGGAGCGACCGCGGGCAGACGGCCATCGAGTTCGTCGGCACGCTGCCGTTGATCCTGGTGACGCTGGCGGTGATGTGGCAGGCCGGACTGGTCTGTTACACGTGGGTGCTCGCGGGCAACGCGGCGGACAAGGGCGTCAGGGCGGCCGCGGTCGCGGAATCCAGCCCGGAGAGCGCCTGCCGGCAGGCCGTACGCGAGGACGTGCCCGACGCCTGGGACACCACCGCCCTGCGCTGCGGCGGCGGATTCGGTGACCTGGTCACCGCGAAGGTACGCGTCAAGGTGCCCCTCATCTTTCCTGGGGTGTTCAACGTGCCGTGGTACGCGACGGGCGACGCCAAGGCCAAGAGGGAGAAGGGCGGGTGGGGGTGGTGAGGCACACATGGGCGAGGAACCCAGGCACCGGACGCACGACCGCCTCCCGCTCGGACAGCCGACGGGGCCAGGCCGCCATCGAGTACGTGGGTGTCCTCACCCTCCTGCTCGTCATATCGCTGGCCGTGGTTCAGCTCGGCATCGCGGTATACGCGGCCCAGCAGGCCGGCACGGCCGCACGGGCGGGGGCGCGAGTGGGCTCGGACAAGTACCAGTTCGGGCGCGCACAGTCGGTAGCGCTGGATTCGCTGAGCGACTGGCTGGCCGACGGCGCCACAGCCGTCCCATCCGGTGGTGCGAACGACGTGACCGTACGGGTGAAGGTGCGCATCCCCTCTCTCCTGCCGATGTTCAAATTCGGATCCGTCACGAAGAAGGCCACCATGCCGCGCGACTGATCCAGCACTGCCGTAACACACAAGGGAGTTGAGGGCATGAGCCTGCGGGCGCGCATTACCAGTCCCGAGCCGGCGAACGGGCTGAGCGAAGAGAGTCGGCTGGTCCAGGTCTACCGCGCCAAGCTCCTGGAGGAGATCGACCTCGCCGAGATGTCCGCCCTCGCGGCGGCCGAGCGCAGGGCGCGGCTCGAACGCGTCCTGGGCCACATCATCAGCCGCGAGGGCCCCGTGCTCTCCTCCATGGAGCGCTCGCAGCTCATCCGCCGGGTCGTCGACGAGTCCCTCGGGCTCGGCATCCTGGAACCGCTGCTCGAAGACGCCTCCATCAGCGAGATCATGGTGAACGGACACGACCAGGTGTACGTGGAGCGGCGGGGGCGCCTGGAGCTGCTCCCGATGCGCTTCTCCTCCAACGAACAGCTGATGCAGACCATCGAACGCATCGTCTCCACGGTCAACCGCCGTGTCGACGAGGCGAATCCGATGGTCGACGCGCGACTCCCCTCGGGTGAGCGTGTCAACGTGATCATCCCGCCGCTCTCCCTCAGGGGCCCGATCCTCACCATCCGACGGTTCCCCAAGGCGTTCACGCTCCAGGAGATGATCGGGCTCGGCTCGCTCGACGAGCACATGCTGATGCTGCTCGCCGGACTGGTCCGCGCCAAGTTCAACGTCATCGTCTCCGGGGCCACCGGTACCGGCAAGACGACCCTGCTCAACGCGCTGTCCGGGCTGATCCCGAACGGCGAGCGCATCGTCACGATCGAGGACTCCGCCGAGCTCCAGCTCCAGCAGTCCCACGTGATCACGCTGGAGAGCCGCCCCTCCAACGTGGAGGGCAAGGGCCAGATCACCATTCGCGACCTGGTCCGCAACTCCCTGCGTATGCGCCCCGACCGCATCATCGTCGGTGAGGTCCGTGGTGGCGAGACGCTCGACATGCTCCAGGCGATGTCCACCGGTCACGACGGTTCGCTCGCCACCGTCCACGCCAACAACGCCGAGGACGCGCTGATGCGGCTTCAGACGCTGAGCTCCATGTCCGAGGTCGAGATCCCCTTCGTCGCGATCCATGACCAGATCAACAGCGCCGTCGACGTGATCGTGCAGCTGACTCGTCACGCCGACGGTTCCCGCCGGATCACCGAGATCGCGATCGTGGACTCGCACGGACGCGAGGACTACCGCATCGTCTCGGTCTGCCGTTTCCATGCCCAGCCGATGGCCGCGGACGGCCGCATCTACGGAAAGTTCGAGTACTACCCGCTGCCCCGCCGGGTGGCCGATCGCCTCTTCATGTCGAGTGAGGCAGCCCCGGCGGCCTTCGGTGTCGCCGAGACGGAGGAAGAGCTGCGCATGCGCAAATCAGCAGCCTGATTCCACTCTCGCGCCCCGCTACGTCCCCAGCCCGCCGCTCACCCAGAAGGCCTCGTCCGAAATGGATAATCTTCCGCTCCTGACGATCGGCGTCACACTCCTCGCCGGTCTGTTCGCCGTCATAGGCGCGCACATCTTCTCCTCGGGCAGAGCTCAGCAGCAGATTCTGGCCGACCGGATGTCCCAGACGGGCCAGCTCACGATCGGCGGCCGCAACCGTCGCTTCCGAGGCGTGGACCGGCGCCTGCGCAAAACGAATCTGGGGAAGCGGATCGAGCGGAAGATCGCGGCGACGGGCCTGGACCTCACGCCCGGCGAGTACTTCGTCTACGTCGTGGCGGCGCTGCTCGGCCTCTACTTCGTGGTCGGTTCGATCTTCGCGCCGTTCTTCGGACTCATCGCCGCGCTCATCGGCCTGTGGGGAGGGAACGCCTTCCTCAACTACCAGCGGGCCAAGCGCACCGAGGCGTTCATCAACCAGCTCCCCGAGCTGACCCGCGTCCTCGCCAATGCCACCCAGGCCGGTCTCGCACTCCGGACGGCCATCAGCATGGCGGTGGACGAACTCGACGAGCCGGCGCACGAGGAGCTCCGCCGGGTGGCCGACCGACTGGCCGTGGGGCACTCGCTCGACGACGCGATGAACGAGCTCGTCGAGCGGCTGCCGTCGCGCGAACTGACCGTGCTGGTCTCCACGCTCATCCTTTCCAACCGGGCGGGCGGCACGATCGTCTCCTCGCTGCGCAACCTCACGGGGACGCTGGAGGAGCGCAAGGAGACCCGGCGAGAAGTCACCACCCTCCTGTCCCAGGTCAAGGTGACCGCGGTCGCCGTCCCGATCCTCGGAATGGGCTTCCTGCTCATCATCAACAGCATGCGGGCGGGCGCGCTGGACGACATGACCGCCGCCACTCCCGGCCGGATCGCAGTCCTTGTTGCCGCAGGCCTCTACGCCCTCGGGTTCTTCCTCATCAGCCGACTCACTCGCGTCCGTATATGACGGCCGGAATCAACAAGGAGAGGACATCATGGATCTTCTGATCGCGGCCGTCTTCGGACTGGGCGTGTACGGAGCCTTCCACGGAATCCGCATGTACCGCGCCGAAGCCAAGCTCCCCGGTGACATGGAGCTCGCGCTGGAGATCGGCGCGAGCCGCACCACGGCCGCCGGTGGCCTGGCCGACCGCATGGGCATGCGCTACGCACCCCGAGTGCTGTCGATGATGGGTCCCAAGCGCGTCGACAAGGTGCGGCGCAAGCTGGACATGGCCGGAAACCCCGGGGGCATGACGGTCGACCGTTACGCGGCGCGGCGGGCCTTCTACGGCGGACTCGGGACGATCGCGGCCCTGGCCATGCTCATGAACGGCCAACTCATCCTGGCCATCCTCCTGTTCGTCTACGGCCTCTTCTGGACGGACGTGATCATCAGGTCCGCCATCTCGCGTCGCAAGGACGACATCGACCGGACGCTCCCGGACTTCCTCGACGTCCTCGCGGTCGTCGTCTCGGCCGGACTCGGGTTCCGGCAGGCACTGGAGCGGGTCGCGGAGAAGTACCAGGGGCCGTGGGCCGACGAACTCCGCATCACTCTCCGGCAGATGGACATGGGCGTCAGTCGACGCGAGGCCTTCGACCAGCTCCGCAAGCGGAACGAGTCCGAGCAGGTGTCGATGTTCGTCTCGGCCCTCCAGCAGGGCGAGGAGCTGGGTGCGCCGATCGTGGACACCTTGATCCAGATCGCCAACGACATGCGCCGGACCGACTCCCAGAACGCCCGCCGGAAGGCCTCGAAGGCCGTCCCCAAGGCCACGCTGATCGTCACCAGCTTCATGTTGCCCGGGACGATGATCCTGATCGTCGTCGGCTTCTACTACGCGTCTCAAGTCAACATCGGGGACGTTTTCGGCGGTTGATGCGCTCAGACGCGAGGAAGCGATCCGCACCGACGAGGAGGTGAGAGGACCAGATGGGCCCACGAACGACCGGTCCCGCCCTGACAGGCGGCCCCGACGCGCAGGCGCCGGAAAGTGCGCCCGGGCATGTTCCCTCCCTGCCCATCCAGCTGAACGCGCTGCAGGCGCTCTGTCGTCAGCTGTTCGGATTTCGCCTTGCGATGACCTTGCTGGCTACGCCCTTCGCGCTGGACGGCGTGCACGACGAGCTCGGCAGCTGGCTGGTGGGCGCGGCGGTACTGGTCACCGTCATGGTGTCCTACGTCCTGATGCGCGACTGGGAGCGCTTCGGGCCGATTCTCCTCAGGCATCCCGCACTGCTTGCCGCGGACATGCTCTTCGGCGCACTCCTGCTGTTCGCGGCGAGTCCCGGCTCGACGCTCTCCTACGTGACCGTCTGCACCCCGCTCCTTGCCGGGCTGGTCTACAGCTGGCGGGGCGGGGCGATCTTCGCCGCTCTTCAGGCGTTGCTGCTTGCCGGCGCCTACGGAGTCAGCCAGGAGGCCGAGGCGGACGCCTCGGCGCTTCTCGTGGTGGGGCTCTGCATCATGGCGGGAGCGGTCGGCAGCACGCTGCGCAGCCTCCTCCTGGGGTTCGGTGCAGCCTCCCAGGCGCTGACGGAGACCCGTGCGCGCCTCGCGGTCAGCGGCGCGGTCGAGAAGGAGCGTGCCCGCCTCGCCCGCGAGATGCACGACTCCGTCGCCAAGACCCTGCACGGTCTGGCCATGGCGGCCGACGGCCTGGCCAGCACCGCCGACCGGATGGACCCGCTGACCGTCAAGCACCAGGCGGAACTCGTCGCACGCGCGGCCCGCCGGGCTGCAGCGGAGTCCCGGGAACTCCTCTCCGACCTGCGCCGGGAGTCGGGCCTCGACGGCGGCGTGGACGTGGTGGGCGAGCTGGCAGCGCGCACCGCGGACTTCGATCGCCGCCACAGCATCAAGGCAGTCTTCCGCCGGCTCGGCGAGAGCCCCGTGCCGCCGATTCCGCACGCCGTGGCCCGCCAGGCCCTCACCATCGCGACCGAGGCCATGGAGAACGCCCAGCGCCATGCCCGTCCCAACTATGTGGAGGTCTCCGCCGGGCTGGTCCGCGACGTCGTGCGCATCAGCGTGTACGACGACGGCGAGGGCCTGCCCCGGGGTACGTCCCTGGCAGATCTGCGCAGGGCCGGGCACTTCGGCCTGGTCGGCATGGTCGAGCGCGCCGCCTCCATCGGCGCACGCATCCGGATCGGCAGGGGCATGGCGGAACGGGGTACCGAGGTCCGCCTCGACCTGTCGCTTGCCGCCATGAACCTGGCGCCACCCGCGTCTCCCACCGCTCCCGGGTACCCGCCGTTGCTCACGCAGGTACCCGGCCAACCCGCCCGGCCCAACAACTGAATCGGCACCACCGCTACTGAGTAACCCCCCACAGTCCCCCATCTTTGAGAGAGGAGGCCCGCACCATGTCGGACGAGATCTCCCGCAGCTCCGGAGAGCAGTGGACGCAGCAACCGCATGTCTCGCAGCACACGTCCCCGCATCCCAGCCCGCTCAGTTCGCCCCCTACAGGCGGTGTCCCCACATCCGATTCTCCCGGCGGATTCCCGGCCTTCCCCAGCCCCGAAGCGATGCCTGCGGCACGGCCGCTCAGAGTGGTCGTCGCCGACGACAATCCGGTCGTACGGGCCGGTCTGACCGTTCTCCTGCACGGACGCGACGACATCGACGTGGTCGCGGAGGCGGGTGACGGCCGTCAGGCGTACGAGATGGCGGTGCAGCACCGCCCGGACGTCGTGCTGCTGGACGTACGCATGCCCGGCGTCGACGGCATCTCGGCCCTGCCCCACCTGGTGCGGCTGGCCCCGGTGCTGATGATGACGTACAGCCGGGAGAGCGAGATCGTCCACGAGGCGCTGCGCCTGGGGGCCGGGGGCTATCTGGTGCACGGTGAGTTCACGGCGGACCAGCTGGTGGCTGCCGTCCGCGACACCAAGGAGGGCCGGGCCCACTTCACGTACTCGGCCAGCAGCGCGCTGCTGGAGTCGGTGCGAGGCGGCGGGGGAGGCCTGGGCGGGGCCGGCCGGCCCTTGCCCGAAGGCCTGGGCACGGCGTTCACCGGCCCCGGCTACCGTCCCATCGCCCCACCGGGGCAAGTGTCTGCACCCGCACATGACACACGCGGGCAATGGGGACCTGGTGGAGGAGTGAATCACCAGGTCGGGGGCGCTAGCCAGGAGTTGAGCGAGCACCGATTCCCACAAAAGGCTTCGCTTCCGCAATCATCTGTGGGACATTCATCCTCGGGGCTGCCTGTTGCGGCACCCCAGGGAGTACGGGCCGAGCTGAGCGAACGGGAGGTGGAAGTGATGGACCTGATCGCGTCGGGCATGACCAATCAGCAAATCGCGGCCACCTGTTTCATCAGCCAGAAGACCGTCAAGAACCACATCAACCGCATCTTCGCGAAGTTGAATGCCGGCAGCCGGGGCGAGGCCATCGCCGTCTGGCACCGCATGTCTTCCGGGGGGTCGACGAGGCATGGCTGAGCACTCGGTGAACCCGAAGACCCAACTGGCGAAGTGGGCCCGGAGTTGGGCCCGCAGGCCCATGCGGGTGGGTGTTGCCCCGACGTACGTTTCTCCTGTCGAAAGCGAGACCGGCCGGGAGGAAGCCGGAAGCGCGAACGACACGAAGACACACGTAGCAGTGTCGGCCGATTCCCGGTCGGCCGAACTCGGAGGGGAACACCATGTCGAACATCACCCTGAAGGCCGCCGCCACCACGCAGACCTACATCAACGGCTGGAAGAACACCGCCGTGGATGCCATGAAGCGTCGCAGCGACAAGGGTCAGGGCGCGATCGAGTACGTCGGCATCACGATCCTCGTGGTCGCGATCGTCGTGGCGCTGCTGCAGACGAACCTCGGTTCGACCATCGGTGCGAAGTTCACCGAGAAGATCAACTCGGTTCTCAACGGGTGATCCGTCGAATGAAGTCCGAGGCAGGGCAGGCCGCGCCGCTGTACATCACAGCGGTGACCGGCCTGCTCTTCCTTGCGTTGGTCTTCTTTGCGTTCGGTGAAGCCGATGTCAAGCGCAACGGGGCACAGACTGCGGCGGATGCCACGGCGTTGGCGGCGGCCAAGGACTCCCGGAAGTTCCTCAAGCTGGACCTGATGGCCCACGTCATGGACAGGAGCTTCTACGCCGAGGTGTTCAACTCCCCCTACGTCGGGATGGACGGCTGTGCCATGGCACGCACGTTCGGTGCGAGGAACGACGCCACCGACATCGATTGCCAGCCTGTGAGCGGTATGCGCTGGGGCTTCGAGGTCGAGCTGAAGTCGCGAAAGAAAATGAGCGCGAACCTCGTTCCGGGTACTGAGGGGAAGCAGGCGGAGGCAGAGGCTGTCGCCGTCCTCGACAATCGGGGTTGCACGTTCGTCCCGAACCCGATCCCTACGTCGCCGTCCATTGGCACGGTCGGCTGTCTCAGCGGGCTGGTGTGGGTGGTCAGCCCCCAGAGTCTGGCCGTCATGCCTGATATGACTCTGCTTTTCGACGTTCGCCTGGCCGAAGACTGACCTCGATCAAACGCAAAGGAACTGGACCGATGAGCTATCCGCACGTGAGGACCACGCGCCGTGCCGGGGGAGTTGCTGTGCTGGCAGCTGTCCTGGCGCTCTCGATGACCGCCTGCGGCAGTGATGACGGGAACAAGCCGAAGGACGCAGCGTCCCAGGCCTCTACCTCGCCGT
This sequence comes from Streptomyces sp. NPDC002809, assembly GCF_040295435.1. Lineage (NCBI taxonomy): Bacteria > Bacillati > Actinomycetota > Actinomycetes > Kitasatosporales > Streptomycetaceae > Streptomyces > Streptomyces sp. NPDC002809. Next base: position 148,227 of record NZ_JBEOVJ010000003.1, on the reverse strand, counting down.
CCAAGTCCGACGAGGGCAAAGGCGACGGGGAAACCGTCCCGGACACGAGCACCGTTCTGGTGACATCCAAGAACGATGACGGCATCGAGATGGCCATCAACTCGGCCAAGCGTGACAGCGGCGGGTTCCTCACGGTCACCGGACAGCTCAAGAACAATTCGGGCAAGAGCTACACCATCCCGATCGGCTGGAACGGCAAAGAGGTAGCCGTTGCACTCAAGGACCGCTCCTTGGCGGACATGACCCTGGTCGACTCGGTGGGGAAGAAGCGCTACTACGTCCTGAGGGACACGGACAACCGGCCACTGACGACCACTGGCTTCAACGCGTTCCTCGACGCGGGGAAGACCATCACGTTCTTCGCTCAGTTCCCGTCCCCTCCGGACACCACCAGCAGCGTCAGCCTCCTGTTCCACGGGTTCGCCCCGGCGCCGATTGAGATCTCCTGATGAGCGGCACCCTCACCACCCGCCGTCGGGTGTCCGGCCAGATGGCGAGCACGGTTCTTGCCGGTGTGCTCGCGTTCGGATCCATGGGTGTATCGCAGGCCTTCGCGGACGACAGCCCGTATCCCTCGGCGTCTGCGGAACCGTCCGTAAAGATCGATGCGAACGACACGGATCTGAAGCTCCCCGACGGGGCCACCCTCGCGCCGGCCAAGATCCTCGACATCAAGTCGGTCATCGAGGACATGGGCGGCGAGGAGCGCCGCGAGGACACCAACTCGGACATCAAGTTCGCGCTCCAGGCCGAGGTCCTCTTCGGCAAGGACAGCGCGAAGCTGAGCTCCGCGGCCAACGGCCGTATCAACGCCATTGCCGCTGAGATCAAGAAGCAGGACGCCAAGAAGGTCCGGGTGTTCGGCTTCACCGACAACCTGGGCTCCTCCGCCCACGGTGACGTGCTCTCCAAGCAGCGTGCGGAGGCAGTGCACAACGTCCTGGACAAGGCCCTGACCGGCACCGGTATCTCGTACGAGATCCGGGGCTACGGCGAGCAGTACCCGATCGCCGACAACTCGTCGGAAGACGGCCGCAAGAAGAACCGCCGCGTTGAGGTCTCCTTCGCGCGCGCGGAAGGTTCAAAGAGCTGACCAGCACTTCCGCTTCGTGACCTCGCGGCCGATGCCGTATGCACCTCGCATACGGCATCGGCCGCGAGGCTTTGCGGGTCGGGCCGTAGGGCCGCAGGCGGCGTAGGGCAGTCGGGCGTCGGGTGATGTGTGCTCCGCCTGTCAGTGGTGATCGTCATCATGGAGCCATGGCAAACAACATTGGCGTTGTCTGGCGGCTCCACCGCGGCGACCAGGAGATTGCCCGGCTGACCGTGACCGGCGCGGACATGCCCTGGACGCACGCCGACGTCGAGACCCTTCCGGGCTTCGAGGAGTTCCGCCCGGTCTTCCGTGAGCAGGAGCGAGCTGCCGAGGAGGAGGACTGGGAACGCCTCGACGGCTGCCACGAGGAGATCCGCAGCGCGCTCACCATGACGTTCCCCGACGGCAGCCCGGTTGCCGAGTTCATGCTGCACATCCACGAGGACGGCACCGCCGGCTGGCGCTGGCACGACGAACCGTTCGACGAGATGAACCCATGACTCCGTGGAGGCCTTGATCCCTTGCCGGGTAATGTCCGCTTGTTCGGATCGAGCCCCGGGGGATGGGGCCGTGAGAGGGAGGGCGAGCGTGAGCGGCACGGAGCAGGCCGGCGGCACCTGGAAGCTGAGCGAGGACGAGGGCGGAGTGCTCGCGGGCCGATGGTGGAAGTGGGCGCTGTCCGCCCCGGATGACATCAGCCCTGTCAGGGACGAGACGGGGGAGCACGCCGCATGGCGTCAGCCGAGTGACCTCTGGTTCCTCGCCGGTACGTACGGTGGCCGCGTGGTGCGGCGTTGCGCCATCCCGTCCGGAAAGCCGCTGTTCTTCCCTGTCCTCAACATGCAGCACGACAGGTCGCACTCGAAGGTTCCCAAGTCACTGGACGTGGTCGAGGCCTCGGCCTTCCTCAACGGTCTTCCGCTGCCTCTGCAGGAATTCTCGGCACCGTTCCGGACGGGGCTGATCCGACGTTTCGCCTGGGGGGTCTGGGGAGGCATCGGGCCGCTGGCACCCGGACAGTACGTACTGGAGATCAAGGGCAGGTCCACGAACGGCTTCTGGGTCGACACCTCGTACCACCTGGACGTGAAGGACCTCTGATCCGACGCCATGCGCCCGGCGCCGCGACCCGCTGCGGAGCGGGGCGGTGCCGGGCGCACCGCTGTTACAGCAGGTGGTCCGCCTTGCCCGCCTTGATGTCGCGGATCATCTGCTGGAGCGACTCGCGGCTGTCGGTGAGGTAGTGGTCCTCGGCGCCGGCGACGGCGATGTAGCTGTTGCCCTCGTCGTCCGTACCGAAGCGGTAGCAGCTGGCACCTTCGCCGCAGAATGGCTCTTCCCATGTGGCGTCCTGCATGGTGACTCCCCTCAGAGGTGGCGTGCGATGCCATGAATGAAGTCCCGAGACCTGCCCTCCGGCAGTGCGATGCGCTCCATCCAGTCGAGGTGCGCACGATACTTGCTCAACTGTGCTTCCTCGTAAAGGAATTCAGGACCATGCGTGCTGTCCACCTGGACGGTGTCGAGCTGAGGAACCGGCCCTTCCGCGTAATTGACCGTCTGCCCCGCGCCTGGGAACGCGCCTGCTTCGAAGGGGATGACGCGCAGCGTGATGCGGGGGCGCTCGGAAGCGGTCAGCAGGTGCTCGAGCTGCGCGCGAGCCACCTTGCGCCCGCCGAACTGCATACGGAGGGCGGCTTCATGGATGACGCCCACGTACCCGGGCGAGGCCGCACCTTCCAGTACCTTCTGCCGCTCCACGCGATGAGCCAGCCGCAGGGCCGCTTCGTGTTCCGGGAGGGCGGGGACGACCACGCGGAAGACGGCCAATGCGTGATCGCTCGTCTGGAGGATGCCGGGGATGTGGACGGAGTGCGCGGTGCGCATCCGGATTGCTCCGGCCTCCAGCTCCGAGATGTCCAGCAATCCGGCAGGCAGTGAGTCCCGGTACCTCTCCCACCAGCCCCGCTCCGTCGTTCTGGTCATCCGGGCCAGGGCCGCGACAAGCGCCTGATCCTGGCAGTCACATGCGCCGGCGAGCGCGAGCAGGCGTTCCTCGCTGATGGCCCTGATGCCCTGCTCGATGTTGGAGAGCCGGGAGCGGTCGACTCGGAGAATGCCGGCGGCAGCCTGGGCGGACACTCCGGCGGTCAGGCGCATCCTCCGGAGTTCGCGCCCCAGGCGCTTCTGGCGTTCGGTCGGCGCGATTCGCGATGCCATACCAGTCCTTCCGTGTCCTTCGCCGTGAAGTCTGCCGTGCCGCAGCCTTCTTGAGCCACGCAAGGGGCACATTTCCAGGACGAGGTGGCCAATATGACCCGTCGTACACTACATTCAGTAACGCACCGCTCACGCAACGCCGAGCAAGAAGTGCATCGCACGGCCCTGCCCGCAACCTCCTTCCCTGGGAGGGGCGGGTCCGTGTCAGGGAGACAGGCCACTGTTCGTCGTCCGAAACGCGAGAGCCATCCGTGCGCACCCACGAGGAAGAGAGACACCGCCAACTCGCCACCCGTAACGGGGAGTCAGCCATGCACTCATCTCCACTCGCCGCACTCTGCCCGGCCGTCGCCGAGACGTGGATGGCCTTCCCGGACGCGTACGCGCACTCCGCACAGCCCCACCCGCCTCAGCCCTGCCTCCGCCCGAAAGGCCGCCCAGCGCAACCCGCCCCCGGGCTCGCCCTGAGCTTCACCCTCCCCGGTGACATCCGCAGCGCCCGCATCGCCCGTACGGCGACCGCCGCCGCCCTGGAGGCGCACGGGCTCGCCCCGTACGTCTGGCCGGTGACGCACGCGGTCACCGAACTCGTCTCGGTCACCGCGCGGATGAGCCCCGGCCGCGAGCTCTACGTATCGCTGCGCCTCGGCCGGACAAGGGTGCCGGTTACGCAGAGGGGTGGCATTCCCGGCGTGCTGCCCCTTGGGCATGGGCCGGTTCCCGTTCTTGTACGGCCGGCAGGGCGATCGTAGGCTGATTCGGCCGAGGTTCCGGGCAGGCTGAATCCGAGGGGGAATCTTGCTCAAGCTGGATGCGCCGAGGCGTGGTTTCGAGGCACGTGTGATCTCCGATCACGACTACCCCGAGTCGGAGTTCGGGCATTCCGGCCCGGGGTGGAGCTGGATGTGGGTGTCGACCCCTTTCAACTCGCAGCACGTGCGCGGTCAGTTCACTGACCGGGTCTTCAAGAGGTGCCGTACGTCGCACAGGGACATGGAATCCTTCGTCCGCGAGAATCTCGGTGACAGCCACCGGCACTGGTCCACCGCGGCAGCCGCCGTGCTTCGGAGCACCACCGCGCAGGAGTTCGTCCTGGTCTGCTCCAGCGACTGGGCGATCGCCTCGTACGAGGTCCGCTCGGGCAGGAGCGCGGAAGCGGGGACGGCCTTCTACAACGGGTGGGCCGGAGCGATGAACGTGGATCCGCGACGCGCGTTCGCGGTGATGGGCTCGCAGGAGCCGGTGCTCATGCCTTGGGCCTGACCGGCCACCGCGACCTGCTGCGGTGCCGAGGCTGCGCCTGGGTGACCTCCGGTCACCGAACTGCGGAGGCGGCCGCACGGACCGGTCCTCCCGGCGGCCGGGCCGGGCTCGCGGGGAAGGGGCTTTCCGTCGTCAGACTCGCCAGTCGGCGCAGTACTGGACGTGCAGGAGGGCCGGCACGTTCCGGCGCGTCCACGGCTGCGTCCACGGGCCGGCCCTGAGCTCGGCGCAGCAGTGACCGGCCTTCGGGCGGCGGTGCGAGTGCGAGGGGGCCTCCTCGACGAGTTCACGCAGGGCCGTGCCGTGTTCGCGGAACGCGGTGGCGCTGCCCACGACGAAAAGGGTGCGCGCGGCGATGTCGAAACGGAGGTGGTCCCGGTGCGCGGGGTGTTGTCGTTGCTGATGGTCGACGGCGCTCTCGTCGGGGAAGTCGTCGTCCGGAGTTGCCGCGACCTGCGGTGTGCCGGGGCCGAGCCGTGCCCGTACCTCCTTCCATGATCCCGTCGGGAACTGGAGGCTGTGATGAAGCAGCACCAGGTCCAGCGGGGCCGGAACGCCGTCGCTCGCGACTCCGTCCGGGGCCGCGTTGGCCCGGATCGGCAGGTGAACCAGTGACCGGGCGGACCGGGCGGCCAGGGACCACAGGGCGACGAGTTGTTCGGAGCCCTTGCGGTCGGCGTGCAGCGACAGCCAATGGCCCTCGTCGCGCAGCGCCAGCCGGGCCGGGGGCGGGGCGGGCCGGATCACCCGGATCTCGTTGCCGCCCAGCCTGACCTTGTGTATGCGCACCCGCTGTTCCACATGCCCCCCGACCCGTTGCCTGCCGCCCCACCCTAAGGGCTGTCCCACGGCCCGGTCCGAGCCGATATTCCGGGGCTGCCCGGCAGGCCCTTCGGGTCCGGTGCGCCGGTGGCGTCGGGCGGCCGATTCCGGGTTCCGTCCGGCGCCGGGCCGCGGTGCCGGACCAGAGGCAGGTACACCTCGTCGACGATCTCCACGAGGACGTCGTCGGGTGCCGTGGGGACTCCGCGCACGACGAACTCGTTGCGCAGCAGGACCATCGCCACGGTGGCGACCCTGGGGTGGAGCGCCTCGGGGGGTGCCTCGCCGCGTGCGACCGCGCGGCCGATGACCGTGAGCCAGGGCGCGGCCGCGGTGTCGCCGGACTGGTCCTGGAGTTGGGCCAGGAGCTCCGTCGTGCCGCCGGCGGCGGAGAGCAGTTCGCGCAGGATCGCACCGAAGGGGGAGCTCCAGTTGCGGTTCGCCCGGCGCAGCAGCTCCAGGACGTCGCCGCGCAGCGTGCCGGTGTCGGGCGGCTGGACGGTCGTGGCCAGTTGCCGGTACGCGGCGATGCCGAGCGCGAGGCGGTTGGGCCAACGCCGGTAGAGGGCGTTCTTGTTGGTGCCAGCGCGGGCCGCGACCTTGTCCATGGTCAGCCCGGCGTACCCCGATGCGGTGAGCTCGTCCGCCGCGGCGCGCAGGATCGCCTCCTCGAGGACGGCTCCGCGTCTCCGCGTCTGCCCGGAGCCCGGTCGCTCCCTCGCGTCACCCGTCATGTCGGCGCCCTTCCGTGATCGGTACTGGTCGTACCCTCCCATTCTCCTGGCATGCCCCGGCGGACGGAAATTAAGGTACGGTCCGTACCGTAAATGTTTCCGCCAGGAGTGGAGGCGACACATGCGCGCCAAAGGCATCAGTTACGACACCGGCTTCGTCCGGGGCGGGATGACCTCCCGCAAGCACTTCGACCCCGAGACGGTACGGCGGGAGCTGCGCGTCATCCGGGACGACCTGAACTGCAACGCGGTCCGTGTGATGGGCGGCGACCCGGACCGAGTGGAGTTCGCGGCCGCCTGCGCCGCCGACCTCGGCCTTGAGGTGTGGTTCTCGCCCTATCCCCTTGAGCTGACCGTGGACGAGATGCTGGATCTGTTCGCCGACTGCGCCGAGCGCGCGGAGCGGCTCAGGCTGCGGGGTGCCGAGGTCGTGTTCGTCACCGGTGCCGAACTGAGCCTGATGAACAAGGGATTCCTGCCCGGCGACAGCACGGACGAGCGGGTCGCGCTGCTGAGCAGTCCGGACCGGGTGCGCGAGGTCATCGGTGAGGTCGGCGCGCGCGTCAACGAGTTCCTCGGCCGGGCCGCGGCGCTCGTGCGTGAGCGCTTCGGAGGCCGGGTCACCTACGCGGCCGTGCCGCTGGAACGCGTCGACTGGACGCCCTTCGACATCATGTCCCTCGACCTCTACCGGTCGGCCGAGGTCGCAGGCGCGTTCGCCGACGGCGTGCACGCCCTCGTCGCGCAGGGCAAGCCGGTGGCCGTCACCGAGTTCGGCGCCGCCGGCTACCTCGGAGCCGGCGACCGGGGCGCGCGCGGCCTGGAGATCGTCGAGTACGACAAGGAAGGTGCTCCCGTCCGGCTGGACGGGGTGTACGAGCGCGACGAGGCAGGACAGGCCGCCTATCTGCGCGAACTGCTGGAGGCCTTCGAGGCCGGAGGCATCGACAGCGCCTTCGTCTTCACCTTCGCTCTGTACGACCATGTGCACCGTCCCGACGGCGACCCCCGCGACGACCTCGACCGGGCGAGCTACGGCATCGTCAAGGTCTTCGAGGACCGGCACGGAACCACGTACCCCGGCCTTTCATGGGAACCCAAGGCCGCGTTCGCCGCCGTCGCCGGCCACTACGGAGAGCGCTGAGCGCCGGGCGGCCGTCGCTAGGCGAACCGCTCAACGGGTGTGCGCACCCCCGCCCGGAAGTCGGTCAGAGCAGCACTGAGGTCGCGCGCGGAGCCGGAGAAGAGCACCGACCGGTCGGCCGCCACGAGGATGGTCCCGCCGCCCCGCACCCGGTGCACGACCGCCACAGCGTCGTCCTCGGGCAGCAGCACATGGCCGAGATCGGCGCCCGGTGAGATGTGGCCGTACAGCGCCTCGCCGAACTCGAGGAGCCGTTGCTGCTCGGGCGTGGGCTGCGGGGCGTCCGCGGCTGTCCCCGTGCTCGCGTCGCTCATCCCGCCACCCCGTCCTCGCCGGAGGCCGCCGCGAGCTCCGCGATCAGGTCCGGGTCCCGCATCCCGGCCAGGGCGTACCCCTCGGCCTCGTCCCACGGAACGTCGAGATCGTCCATGTGCACGCGCCACCGCGCATCGGGCAGGGCCCGGCGCAACTCCGTCACGGAATCCAGCACATGGGCGATCACGGGCATCAGACGGCCGGGATCGAACGGCATCTTGGTGGACCCGGCGACGATCTCCTCCGGCTCGGAGGAACGCGGGTCCCACACGTACAGGCTTTCCTCGTCGGCGTACGGGAACGACGCCATGTGTGCCGCGACGACGCGCTCCACGGAGGCGGACTCGGTCTCGGTCAGCGGGGTCGCGCGGTGCGCGTTGTAGTAGAGGGAGACGCTCATGACGGGAGCGTACGACGAGGGTGTGACAACGGCGTCCGTGCGTCGGGAGAGCTGCCGGGCGCGGGGACAGCCGCCGCGGACCACGCCGGAGGCGCGGCCCGCCGGAGACGGGCCCGGAGCTCCTCCCCGGCCGCGTCGAACTCGGCGGGCAGGCCCGGCAGGAGGGCGAGGGCGGCGGTGACGAGTTCCGCCGGCGCCCCCGGGTCCGCACGTACCGCCCGGACCAGTACGTCCGCGTCCATAAGGGCCAGCCGGTGACGCCACGCGGGATGCGCGTGCGTTGCCGCGTAGTGGGCGGTCAGGACTTCGGCGGGGGCCAGCCCGGCCTCGTACCGGCGCAGGAACACGGCGAGGCCGTACTGGTTGACCAAACCGCAGATGTCCTCGGGCCGGGCCGAGTTGCGGCGGTGGGCGTCATGGATCTCGTAGACGATGGCGTACACGAGGTCGCGCTCCCGCTCCGTGTGCGGCACAGGGAACGGCTCGTCGCGAAACAGCGCCTCCACGTCCGCCGGACCGACGCATGGGCGACTGCCCGTGTCGCCGCCGACCGTCAGGCGTACGACGCCGAGCGCGACGGCCTCCTCCGAGAGCGTGCGCACGTACCGAAGGCCGTCGCCCGTCTCCGGCCCGGAGTCCGGACAGGCCGCCCGTACCTCGGCGACGGTCGGCCCGTCCGTCCACGCGAGCGTCCACGCGCCCAGGGAATCGCACCATGCGGCCTCGACCACCCCATGGCGGTGGCGGTCGAGGCCGAACCGTTCGGTGAGCGAACGGGCGAGTCGGTGAAGGCGCGTCGCGCGGTCGGAAGCCATCGGGGTCAGTATCCGCCGGGCCGGTATCGGGGTCGGCATCCGGCGCTCCCGGTCCGCAGGGGTTCTCGCCGGACACGGCCGGGCGGCCGGGTGCCCCGGCGGCGCGGCTCGTGACGCCTGCGACGGCCGGCCGGCCCGTGACGTCCCCTGCGACGCCCCGGCCCCGGCCCGTCCGCGACGCCCCGTTCAGCCCGTGACGTCCGTGGCTTCGGCCGGCCGCCGGATGGTCATCGGCTCGGCGAGTACGAGGTCCGGGACCTGTTCCACATGGCCGAAGTGCGCGGTCGTGAAGTGCCCGGCCAGTGCGGCGGCATCCGTCCACTCCTCCACGATCACCATGCGGGCGGGACGGTTGGGACCGGCATTCACGGACGGACGGACGGGGCCGGAGCCCGCGCCCGGTGACCCGAGACGCGAACGGTGATATGAGTGACGTCGGGTGCCGCGGACAGGCGCCCTGTGCCCGGAGAGACGTCCGCGACCGGAGAGACGTCCGGTGCCGGAGAGACGGCCGACCCGGCATGCGGGCCGACCGGAGAAGCGGCCGAGCCGTCGGCGGGCGCCACCCGCGCCCGCCATCCGGAGGAACCGGGTGTACCGGGCGGGAACGGGAGCAGAAGAGGATGGGCAGTACACGGCGTCCCCACGGCCTTCGCGCGCGAGGTATCCCACCGTGCCGAACCTCCTACATCCCCGGAGCCTCATCCGTGTTCAGCAAGACCAGCGCCACCGCCGCCGGGGCACCGCCCCGCACGGACGGCTGCCCCGAGACGAGCCGTCCGGAAACCGGGCACTCCCGGCCCGGCCGCCCCGGGACGCCACGAAGCTGGCCCGTCGCGCTGCGGCGGACGCCCGTCTCCCTGTGGAACGACGACCTGTCGGACTGGGCGGCGGCCCTCACGTACTACGCCATCCTCGCGCTGCTCCCCGCACTCCTGGTGACGGTGTCCGTCATCGGCCTGGCCAACCCCCATGCCACGCACGCGCTGATCACCGATATCACGGCCTTCGCCCCGGCGGAGTCCGGTGCCGCACTGCGCCAGCCCCTGGAGGCCGCCACCCAGCAGCGCACGGCGGTGTGGCTGCTGGTCGCGACCGGGACCGTCAGCGCGGTCTGGTCCGCGTCCAGCTATCTGGCCGTGTTCCGGCGCGCGCTGCACGCGATGCACGGTGTGCCGGACACCCGGCCCGCCCTGCGCAAGGCCCACACCATCGTGGCCTCCGCGGTCGGGCTGCTGCTGCTCCTGATGACCAGCGCGTTCGCCCTCGTGCTCTCCGGTCCGCTGGCCCGCTGGCTCGGGCACCGGATGGGGCTCGCGCATCTGGAGGACGCGGTGTGGGCGGTGCTCAAGTGGCCGGTGCTGCTCTGCCTGGTCGCCTGCCTGATCATGGTCCTCTTCCGGACCGGACCGGCATCCGCGCGCGGTACGCGGCAGGGGCTGCCGGGCGGGGTGCTGGCGGCTCTGCTGTGGCTGGTGGCCTCGGCGGGATTCGCGCTGTACGCGACGTACATCGGGTCCTACAGCAGGCTGTACGGGTCACTGGCCGGGCTGGTGGTGTTCCTGATCTGGGTGTGGTTCACCAACCTGGCGCTGCTGACCGGCGCCCAGTTCAACGTCGAGCTGGACCGGGCGCGGCGCAGCGTTCCGTAGCGCTCAGTCGCCCGTGGTGCCGTCGACGATCTCCCGGATGATGTCGATGTGGCCGTTGTGCCGGGCGGTCTCCTCGACGAGGTGCAGCAGGACCCAGCGCAGATCGGGGTGGCGTCCGTCCCTGCGCGGCTGCTTGGCCGGGGTGTCCAGGTCGTGCGCCGCGACGAGCTCGCGGTACCGGGCGCACTGCTCCTCGTACTCCGCCAGCACGACGGCGAGCGGCATGTCGACGGCGATGCGCATCTCGCGGTCGGGATCCTCGTCCGTCCACGGGCCCTTGTCCTCCCCGCCGAGGAACGCGACCTCGAACCAGAAGTACTCGACCCACCGGAGGTGGTTGACGAGGCCCGCGAGGGTCATCAGGGGAGAGCCCGGGAGCGGGGCCCTGACCGCGTCCTCCTGCGAGAGGCCTTCGCACTTGGCCACGGCGGTGGCGCGGGCGTAGTCGAGGAAGGTGATCAGCTGGGTGCGCTCGTCCCATGCGGGAGGCGAATCGGTGCGTGTCATCGCCGTACACGATCGCCGGTTCAACATGAGCCTGTCCAACACTTAACAGTCGCGTCGCAGTCGCCCCCGCCCAGCCGTGCCGCAGTCGCCCCCTGCCCAGCCGCGCCGCAGTCGTACCCCCGTCGCAGTGGCAGCCCCGCCGCGGCCGCGCGCTCGGCCGGCATGCGCGCGAAGGACCGGGGCTCCTGGCACGGCGCCCCGCGGCCCATTGGGGTCCGCCGGTGGGTCCGTGGGCCCACGCACCGGCCGACGGTGCTCATTACGCTCGTGGTGACCGACGTGAGCCCCCGGCAATGCCGCCCGACCGGCGGCCGGACGGGTGCGCTCGCGTGCACAGGGATCTTCACGCTCTACCCGACCAGCAGGGTGGCCACCTCTCATCCGGCGTGTGCCCGGGTGATCGGGGTGCCCGGACTTTCTTCATGAGGTGACGTGTCGATGAGTGACGGATTCTTCTACTCGTACCACCTGGGCTGGAGCCGCCCCGACGCCGAGTCGATACTCGGTGACCTGGAGGCGGCGGGCGTGCGGCCCGATCATCCGGCCACCCGGCGCATCACGCTGATCGGGTCGGGGCCCCGGCAGACGTGCACCCAGTCATGGGTGACCAGGGACCAACTCGTGCTCCTGACCGGTCTGCAACGGCTGGACCAGGTCGACTTCCTGCTCTGGCTGCGCAACGGCGCCGAGATCCCCGCCCGGGTCCGGCGGACGGACGACGGCACGGTGGAGGTGCAGTTCGCCCTCGGGGGCCTGAGCGGGGACGAGCGGGAGACGGTCGTCCGCGCGGTGCGGGAGGCGATCGGGAGGGCGTCGGTGCTCTGTGTCGGCTTCGTGGTCGACCGGGACGGCGCGTCGGCCGCCACCGACTGGAGGGGGTTCATCGACAAGGGGACGGTCTACTTCGACCACTGGCCGGACACGCTCGCGGTGCGGCCGGAAGTGGCGGCGCTGCAACCGCAGTTGTCCGGTGTGAACTCCTTCGAGCAGTCGCCCTGGGTCGTGTACGGAAGCGACGTGCCCAACCGGTAGGGGCGGGGCCGGCGAGGACTCGGTCCGGGCGCGGTTCAGGCGTCGGGATTCTCGCCCGCGGCCACCTTGAGTACCCGGTCGACCCGGCTCTTCGCGATCGGCTGCATGTCGGCGGTGTTCTTCAGGTCCGTCCCCCAGAGAGTGATGACGACCGATCCGGTCCGCAGGAAGACCTTGGCGCTGTAGTCGTCCTCACCGCGCTCTTCGGAGAGTGCGTCCGTGTACGGCGCCGCCGTCGTGATCCTCAGAGGCTCGGCGTCCGGGGATTCCTCGTGTTCGGCGGCTGCCATCGCCTTCACCGTGACCGCCGCGTTTTCCGCGGAGTCGAACGAGTAGGCCTTGATGTACATGGTCTGCCCGTCGTCGCTCGCCTGCAGCTCCTCCAGCGTCTGGTTCTCCAGCAGCCTCATCGCCATCGCCGTCAGCCCCGCGCATCCCGTCTCGGCCTCAAGCCTGCAGGCCGTCACGGCCTTCGGGCCCTCATAGACATCGGAACTGCGACCGCCCCAGTCCTCGGGGATGCCCTCGCCCCCGGAAATGGCCGTATCCAGCTGCGCCGCTGTCAGCACGGCCGGGGCCTTCTCTTCATGCCCTTCGAGGGAGTCGCCGTCCTGCCGACCGCTGCCCCCACTTCCCGCGGCGGACGAGTTCTCGCCGCCGCATGCGGTCAAGGCGGCCACGAGAACCGCGGACAAAGCCACCGCACGCACCACTGCACTCACTGCAACCCCCCGTGTATCGCGACTACTTGAAGCACAGTCAAGCGGACTTCGACGCCGCGACGCCACTGCGTTGAACGCGTGCCGCTCCCCGCGTGCGCCCGAAGGGTCCTAACCGCCGACCCCGGTGCCGGCCAGCACCGCGACGACGCCGGCGGTGACGCTGATCCCCCCGATGTACGCCGTGGCGCCGGCCCCGCCGTCCCGCCAGTAGTCCGGCGTCGCCTGCGAGGACTCCGCGTCGGTGTCCTCCATCAGACGGTCCACGGACAGACCCACCGCTGCTCCGGTCGCCAGGATGACCACAGGCATCAGGAACCCCTCGATGCCGGAGACCTGCCACTCCACCGCGTAACTGTGCCCGTAGCCGTACCCGTAGCCGAGGGCGGCCAGCGGGACGACCAGGGCGGCCGACAGGTACAGGGGCCGGGACCCGCGCCGGTCCTCGGGGAGGGTGCGGGCGGCGGCCAGCACGGTCAGCACGGTGGTGAGGACCGCGGGTACGTGCTGCAGCCCCAGCCGCCAGGCGAAGACGTCCAGCCGCTCGTCGGTGGCCAGCAGGTCGACGAGCCCGCGGGAGATCACGTATCCGGAGACGACATGGACGACGGCACCGGCGGCCCAGCACCGGACCAGTGCGAACAGCACGCCCTCACCGAACCGGCGTCCGCTTCCCGCCCGGCTCCCCGCCCGGCTCCCCGCCCGGCTTTCGGTCCGGCCTCCCGCCCGGCCCCGACCGTGCTCCGGGGGCCGGCGTCCCCCGCTTCCGGTTCCCCGGCCGTCTCCACCGTTCACGGTTTTCTCCCTCTCCGGCGCTCGTCCCGCTGTCTGTGCCCGTACTGCCGAATCCGGCTGTGGCGTGAGCGTACGGCTGGAAAAGACGCCTGACCCGGGCCCGCAGCCCCAATGCCGGGCCCAGGATGCCCGCCGGGTGCGTGCGCGCTCGCGGGCGGGCGGTATTTGGGCCCGCGGGCCCAAGACGCCTGGCCGGAGGGGTCGTTACGGTCGGCCTATGGCATCCATGGGGGAGTTGCGCCGACGGTTTCTCGGGGTGCGGCGCGGGGTGCGGCGTGCCGTGCCGCGCACCGGTGTGCGGTTGCCGGGGGCCCGTGGGCGGCGTGACCGGGGGCAGGGCGCGCTGGAGTACGTGGGGCTGACCCTGGTGGTCGTGGCGATCGTCGGCGCCCTGATCGCCACGGGGGTCGGGGCGGATCTCGCGCAGAAGATGGGCGTGGAGGTCTGCAAGGTCACCGGCGGCGGGAACTGCGGCGGTGACGACGGCGGGGAGGCACAGGACGGTGCGAACCGTCCGGGTGACGGGGACCCTGCATCGGACGAGAACCAGGACGGGTCGCCGAAGTCGCCCGAGCAGACCGCGTACGACAAGGCCCTGAAGGATCTCCAGGACGCGCAGAAGGACGAGAAGTCCAACAGCGACAAGGCGATCGAGGCCGCGAAGGAACTCGCGAAGATCCTCGCCGACGAGCTCGGCATCACCGACGCCCTGGACTGCATCACCAAGGGCGACATGGGTGCCTGCACCGAAACCCTCATCAACGTCCTGCTCAGCCTCGTCGGCGGCGCGGTCGGGAAACTCGCCGCGAAGTACGGGGCGCCCTGGAAGTGGAAAAAGGCCTACAAGCTCATCCAGGCCCTCAAGAAGCACGGCGGCGACCTCTACGACGGCCTCAAGGGGCTCATCAAGAGCCGAAAGAAGGTCAAGGACGCCGAAAAGGCGTTGGAGGACGCGGGAAAGAAGCTCGACGGCACCAAGAAGCCCAAGAAGGACGACAAACCCGACGAGAAGAAGCCGACCACCTGCCCCGCGAAGCACAGCTTCCTGGCAGGTACCCCGGTGCTCCTCGCCGACGGCCGCACCCTGTCCATCGAGGCGGTCCGCCCCGGTGACCTGGTGACCGCCACCGATCCGGTGACCGGCGGGACCGGAGTCCGACGGGTCGAGCGGACCATCACCACCTACGACGACAAGCACTTCACCCGGCTGACCGTCCGGACCGGCGGGGCACCCGGCCGTCTGACCGCCACCGACAGCCACCCGTTCTGGGTTCCCGGCGAACGGCGCTGGACGGAGGCGGGCGACATCGGCCGCGGCGACACGCTGCGCAGCGAGACCGGCGGCACGCTGACCGTCACCGGAGTCACGCGGTTCACCCGGCGGCAGACGACGTACGACCTGACGGTCGAGGGCGTCCACACCTACTACGTCGGCATCGGCACCGCGAACGTGCTCGTCCACAACAACGACTGCGACATGGCGCCGGAAGAGGTCGACGCGGCGCGCAACCCCGGCGTGGGCGAAGGGGACCCCAAGAAGTTCAAGGACCACTTCCTGCGTCACAAGAAGGTGGTCGAGGACGCGCTCGGCACCAAGTACAAGAAGCTCAAGGAGGACGGTCCGCGGTTCCGGGAGGACATCGCGAAGGCCGTCAAGGACGGCACGTTCAAGCTGGTCGGCAAGGGCACGTTGAAGAAGGGCGAGCCCGAGGGGCTGATCTATCGTGGCAACGGCGTGACGATCGTCCTCAAGGAGAACGGCGACTTCTGGACCGCGCTCAAGAGCGGCGAGGGCATGGACACCGCCATCGAGATCACCAAGAAGGTGCCGGTGAAGTAGCCGGCACGGCAGGCATCCGGCCGGTGGCCGGGCGGGAGCGGGGAGCGGACATGAGCGGTTGGACGACGGCCGAGACGGCACTGCGCGACCACTCCGTCCGCGACGTCCTCGTTCCCGGACTGCTGGACCGTGACGGGGAGTTCCCCGAGTTCCGCCCGCAACCCCTCGCCGTCTGGCTCCGGTTGGACGAGGGACTGCTGCGGTTCGAGTCCGTCGGCCAGTACGACCGGCTGGACACCGCGTCGGTGACCGGCATCGAGTGGGACGGCATCGACGTGCTGGCCGACGCCGAGGACGAGGTGATCGTCGCCTCGTACGGCGAGCAGCTCTTCGGCGACGGACGGGACACGCTGCGCTGCACCCGCCTGCGCGTCTACCGCGTGCCCGGTGCCGACGACACCGCATGCACCTGCCTGGCCCTCGACTTCGAGGGCGGGCACACCCTGTTCCTCGACCCGACCTGGACCTTCGGCATCAGGATCGGCAACGCGTCGGACGAACAGCGGTGGCTCACGCTGTACGGCGCAGAGGGAGAAGCCCTCGTCGCCGAGGTGGACCTGTCCGAAAAGGCCTGACAAGGCCCGACGGGGACGAGAACGCGGTTCCCGGGATCAGGGGAGCTTGGCGGCCTGAGCGGCGACGAGTCCGGCCGGGAGCTGCGGGGCCCTCGCCGTGAGGAAGTCGGCCACGTAGAACGTGACGACGGTCGACCCGGTCCGCACCAGCTGGAAGACCAGCGGCACCTTGTCGCCCTCGATGCTCCCGGTCACCTGATAGGCGATGCTCTCCTGGCCCGCCGGAGGCAGCGGGAGCTGCTTGACCTCGCTGTATGTGGAGGGGCCGTCCTCGCTCGACGTACGGAAGCCGCCCGCGCAGGCCCGGACCGCGTCCCGGACACTGCGCATGAGCTGCGGCGCGGCGTCCCCGGCGTGCGAAGTGAGGATCTCGGTGACGACGGTCTGGTCGTCCTTGCCCTCCTCCGACGTGTCCATGACGGTACGGAAGACAGTGGCGGCAGGGCCGGTCCCGGGGGCGCCGTTGATCACTGCGGCGAGCGGCTGGCAGTCCTTGTTCTCGGAGCGCTCCGTGCCGGTCTCCTCGCCGCCCTGCAGCGGTGCGACCTCGTAGCCCGCCACCTCGCCGGTTTTGAGCGCGATCCCGGCCAGCCCGGTCTTGTCGAGGACCTCGCCGGTGCTGGTGGGGGTCGATGTGGGGGACGGGGCGGCGGATTCGCCGGCGGCAGGATCCGAGGCGGGCTTCCCGCCCGGCTTCCCGCCCGGTTCAGCGGTCGTGCCCGCGGCCTTTCCGCCGTCCCGCCCGGACGTCCCGCCGTCCTGCCCGCAGGCGACGGCCGCCAGGCAGAGCGCTGCTGCGGTGGCCGCGATGGCTGCCGTACGTGCCTTCGTCACTGACCTGCTCCTGACCGGCGAACCGCTGCTGCCGACGCTGTTCCCGCACGGACTTGGCACGGTAACAACAGGAGCCCACCGGATGCTTGGGCCCACGGGCCCAGGTCACGGCGGTCCGGAGCCGAGCAGCGTCCACGCCCCGTACGCCGCCGACGCCACGGCGAGCACCGCGACGACGGTCGCCGTACGGGCCGTGGAGCGCACCCGGGCCAGGGCGACGGCGGGCGGCAGCAGGAGCGGGAAGGCGGGCATCATCAGCCGCGGCCGGGAACCGAAGTACCCGGAGCCGATCAGTGAGATGACGACGACGGCGACGCCGTAGACGAGTACGGGCAGCGGCTGGCGCTGCCGCACGCACAACGACACCAGCCAGCCGAGGCCGGCCAGCGCCGCGCACAGCCCGAGCATGCCGGGCAGCGGCAGGCCGAAGATGAAGGAGGCGAGGGCCGCTCCGCCGTCGATGCTGTTGCCCCACTGCGCCTGGACGTCGAAGTAGGCGAACGGGCTGCCCTCCCGCACCGCGACGAACACCACGTACGCGAGCCAGCCCAGCGGCGCGATGACCACCCCCAGCAGCATCCGGCCGTTACGGCGGACGATGCCGTCCGCGGCGCCGGCCCGGTACTCCCGAACGAGGGTGACGGCTGCCGTGACCGCGAGGGCGGCGATCAGCGCGGCGGCGGAGGGGCGGGTCAGCCCGGCGAGCACGCACAGGGCGCCCGCCACGATCCACCGCCGGGTCAGCGCGGCGTACAGCGACCACGCGGCGAGCGCGGTGAACAGGGTTTCGGTGTACGCCATCGACTGGACGAACGCCGTCGGATACACCCCCCACAGCGTGGCCAGCACCACCCCGGCCCGGCGCCCGTACAGCCGCGCCCCGATGGCGAAGATCCCCCAGGCGGCGAGGAGTCCGGCAGTCCAGGCCACCAGCAGCCCGGCGCCTGCGAGGCCGAGCGGGGTCACCTCCTCTATGCCGCGCTCCAGCGCGGGCAGCAGCGGGAAGAAGGCCAGGTCGGAGTGGACGCCCACGTCCGGGAGCGTGACCGTGTACCCGTAACCGTTCTCGGCGACCCGCTGGTACCAGACGGAATCCCACCGCTCACCGAGCAGATGCAGCGCGTCCTTCCCGGCGGCCGACGCGGCGGCCCAGAAGACGAGGAGCCCGACGACCCGCACCGCGGCGTACGCGCCGAGCGCCGGTGCGGCCACGGCGAGGGCGGCGGCGGCCCGTCCGCGGATCGGGCGGTGCTCAGGGTGCGGCCGGGCGGGGGTGACCTGGGAGGAGGGTGCGGCGGGCATACGGCCGATTATCTCTGCCGGCCCGCACGTCTGCGGGCGGGGTTCCGTGGTGCGGGGGTTCTGTGGTGCGGGGTTCTGTGGTGCGGGGTTCCGTCCTCAAGCGCCGGACGGGCTGGGTTTGTGCGGGTGCCCCCGTGGGGTGCGGGGTTCGCCATGTGCCGTGGGTGGGGTCCGGGGCCCCTCCGGGGCGTCTCCTCAAACGACGAACGTTCCGCCGGTACGTGATGTGGTCCGGGTATGTGTTCGTCGTCCTGCGGGGACTCCCCTGCACGGCCCCGGACCGGCCGTCCTGCGTCTGCGGCAGTCGCTGGGCCGGTGTGCAGACGCGGCTGATGCAGGGTGGGGACGTGCAGGGGAGTCCCCGCAGGAAATGGCGTACGACCCGGGTTCATCACGGCCCCGGGTGCACACGCCATTTCTGAGGAGACGCCCCGGAGGGGCACCACCCCCACCCACCGGACACGGCGCACCCCGCGGGGACACCCGCACCCGAGCCCGTCCGGCGATTGAGGACGGAACCCCGCACCACAGGACCCCGCACCACAGGACCCCGCACCCCGCAAGGGAACCCCGCACCCCGGCCGGGGGCCCCGTCGGCCTCGGCCGGAGCCCGGTCAGCCGGTCTGCGCGATCCGTACCTGAGTACCGGGCCGCAGCCCCCACTTCGCCATCGCGCCGGCATCCGACTCGATCACGTGCCGGGCCCGCAGCCGGGGCAGGCCCAGCCGCCCGGGCTTCATCGTGTGCACGGCCACGACGTTGAACTTCCGGTCCAGATAGGCCACATCGATCGTGAACCGCATCCGGAAGGAGTGCACGCTCCCGCAAGGCGTGATCATCAGCGCGCCGTCGACCCCGTCCTGACCGAGCAGCCCACGGGTCCGGTGACGGTACGAGGCCGCGATCCGCAGTGGCACCACGGTCTCCCGTTCCCCGTCCCGGTCCGTGATGGTCAGCGTTCCTGTTCCATTGCGCCATCGAGCCATGGCCACGACGGTAGCGCCACGTGACGGCCTCTGGGTCCGTATTGGAGCGGAGTGGGCCCCAGGGCCCATGGCCGGTGTCAGCGGGGCCGTCTAGGGTTCATGCCGTGTACGCCATGCTGATAGGGATCGCCGCCCTTTGGGGGGCCGCGACCGGACTGCTGGTACCGCGCGCCGCCTACCGGTTCTCCGTCGAACCGGACGACGCGTGGCGGGATGCCTGCCCGGCCGGCCACACTCTCACCGGGCCCGGCCGCGGCTGGCTCGGCTCCACGCGCTGTACGACCTGCGCCGAGGTGGGCACGGCAGCCGGGCCTGGGCTCGCCGGGCCCGATCCGGTGGACGACGCGGGGCCGGACCCGGCCGGCGATGCGGGCGACGGAACCGGCGAGGCCGACGGCCCGGCCACCGCACCCCCAGTCACCGCACCCCCAGTCACCGCACCCCCCGCACCGCGCCGGAGCGGTGCGCGCTATGCCCCGCACATCGTGGCCCCCGTCGTCACCGCCCTCGGCTGTGCCGCCCTCGCCGCGACCACCGGGGCGCGCCCCGAGCTCGCCGTCTGGCTGCTGCTCACTCCCGTCGGCGTGCTCCTCGCGACCATCGACCGCCGTGTCCACCGGCTGCCGGACCGGCTGACGCTGCCGGCCGCCGCCGTGGCCGCCGTGCTCCTGGGCCTCGCGGCCCTGCTGCCGGAGCACGGTGGCGCCTGGCTGTCCGCCCTGCTCGGCGGAGCCGCCCTCGGTGCGTTCTACTTCCTGCTCTTCCTCATCAACCCGAACGGGATGGGCTTCGGTGACGTCAAGCTCGCCCTCTCCCTGGGCGTGGCCCTCGGCTGGTACGGCTGGGCCGTCGTGTTCGCCGGGGGGTTCGCGGGGTTCCTGTTCGGTGCGGTGTACGGGCTTGTGCTGGTGGTCATGCGGCGTGCCGGGCGGAAGACGGGCATCCCGTTCGGCCCGTTCATGATCGCGGGCGCGCTGCTGGGCATCCTGTTCGGCGGACTGGCCGCCTGAGAGACGTCCCCGGACGGTCTCCGCCTCTCCGGCGCGCCGTAAATGCGGTCGCGGTCGGCGGTGCCGGCTGCCACCATCCCCGTATGACGGCAACCCCCGATGACGCGCAAGCAGCCGAAGCGCCGGCAGCGGCAGAAGCCGCGGCAGCCGAGGAACGGGCCCGGTTCGAGGCCCTGGTCGCCGAGGCCGACGCCGTCTCCCTGGCCGGCTGGGACTTCTCCTGGCTCGACGGCCGGGCCACCGAGGAGCGCCCCTCCTGGGGGTACGCCCGCGCCATGGGGGAGCGCCTCGGCCGGGCGAGGGCGGCGCTCGACATCCAGACCGGGGGCGGTGAAGTGCTTGCCTCCGCGCCGGAGTTGCCGCCGCTGACCGTGGCCACCGAGGGCTGGCCGCCGAACATCGCCCGCGCCACCGCCCTTCTGCATCCGCTGGGGGCCGTGGTCGTCGCGGACGAGGACAAGCCGCCGCTGCCGTTCGGCGACGCCGCCTTCGACCTGGTGGTCAGCCGCCATCCGGTGACCACGTGGTGGGAGGAGATCGCCCGGGTCCTGGCCCCCGGCGGCACGTACTTCTCGCAGCAGGTCGGCCCGGCCAGCGTCTTCGAGCTCGTCGAGTACTTCCTCGGCCCGCAGCCGCCGGAGGTGCGGGGCGGCCGCGACCCGGAACAGGCGCGCGCGGCGGCCGAGGCGGCCGGTCTCGACGTCGTCGACCTGCGGATGGAGCGGCTGCGCACCGAGTTCCTCGACATCGGCGCCGTCGTCTACTTCCTGCGCAAGGTGATCTGGATGGTGCCCGGCTTCACCGTCGGCGCGTACCGGAACCAACTGGCCGCGCTGCACCACCGGATCGGGACCGAGGGGCCGTTCGTCGCCCACACCACCCGCTTTCTGATCGAGGCCCGCAAACCCGGGTGAGCCCGAACACCCTTCCCGCGCCCGAAGGGTGGCACCCTGGGGGCTGAGCGCACGGGGAAGGAGCAGGCCATGAGGGTCGGCAACGACGAGGATGCCGCGCGCGGCCCGCGGCAGGGGAACTCCGAATGGCTCAGAGGCGCCCGGATCGTCGGCGTCCTCGGCATCTTCTACCGGCCCGAGGGGCGCATGGGCGAGCCGGAGGCCGTCGCCTTCCTGCTGGCCGACGGCCAGTCCGTGCTCCTGACCTGCGCGTCCGACGGCACCCTGCACGTCGGTGCCGGTACCTGGCCGCATCTTCCCGACTGGTGCGTACCCGCCGCCCAGTGGGAGTTCGCCGAGATGGCACGGCTGCCGCAGCCGCCCGACGGTGGCTGGACGGTGCTGCGCACCGAGGAGCGCAGGGACGAGCACGGCGAGGTGCACGAGGCCGTCATCCGTTGCGAGGGCGGCCGCTTCGTGGTGACCGGCGGCGACACCGTGGGCATCCGCTTCACCCGGGGCCACCGGGGCGCCGCCGCGACGACCTGACGGCGCGCGAGGCGGACCGGGTCCGGCGGAGCCCGCCTACGCGTGCCCCCCGACCGTAACCTCGCCCACCGTCAGCTCCGGTTTTCCCTCCATCACCTCACCCACCCGCTCCACCTGCCGCTCCAGCTCCCGGAGCTGTCCGGCCGTCAGCGGGGACAGCGGTTCCACCGTCACCGCGATCCGCCGGCCCGAGCGGCGCTGGTGCCACACCCCCGCCACGGTGCCGTCGATGAGCAGCACCGGGAAGTTCCCCGCCTGGCCGCCCGCCAGTGCCCGGGTGGAGGCCGCGCCGGGGAAGAGCCTCTCGCGGGGCTGGGACGCGATGACGAACGCGTCGAAGTAGGGGAGCAGCCGCACCCCGCGCACCGGCTGCGAGGGGAAGCCGGTGTCGCCCGCCGCCACCCAGGCCGGGCTGCCGTCCTCGTGCACCACCGTCTCGATCTCCCCGGCGGCCGCCAGGCCCGCGAACAGGTCGGATGCCCAACGAGAGGGGGCGGCCAGCCATTTGGCGAAGTTCTGCGGGGTCGCGGGGCCGTACGCGTGCAGGTAGCGGCCGACGAGCGCGGCGAGCGCCGCAGGTCCGTCGAGCGGGGTGACGTCCGGGCGCGTGTACGTGACCTTGCGGCCGCGGTCCTGGCCGAAACAGAGGAGTCCGCGGTGGGACGCCAGGTGTGTCACCTGTCGCCAGCGCGGCCACAGGGTCTGGAAGGCGGGCACCACCGGCTCGCCGGCCCAGGCCCCGGCGCGGGCGATGACCGCCTCCGTGAGCTCGTCGACGGTCAGCTCCGCGCCGGTCAGGGCATCGGAGATCGCGGCGAGCACCTCCTCGGTCTGCTCCGAGGTCATCCGAACCCCTTCCGGCTGGGTGTTACGGCCCACCGGCAGTGCGGACAACGCTCCTGTCCACAGCGGCAGTTCGGCTCCGGAGACCAGATGGACCGTGCCGCGCGGCCCGAACGTCTTGATCAGGGTCCGGTCCGACCACAGGGCCTTGCGCACATCGGCACGGGTCAGGTCCCGGCTCCGCAGCCCCACGGAGAGCTCGGCGGCGGACAGGACCTGCGCGTGCGCGGCCGGCATCGTCCCGACCACCGCCGCGGGGGCGGCGGCGAGTGGGTCCGTCAGGCCCTGGCGCCCCATCCGGCGGGCGTTCGCTCCGGCCCAGGTCGCGGTTGCGCTTCGCGTCGTCATGAATCGAAAACTACCGGCCCATCAGGTCAGATCCTGTCCTCATGCCCGGCTCCGCCCGTGGCCTCCGCGTGAAGTCGGAGGGCCTCCACCGCGGACCCGGGGCCGCGGGGCGCCGCCACCCGCGACCGGAATGTGCACATCCTGTGCACGTCCTGCGGGCGCATTCGGCGTCAAGGTGGCGCCGTCGGACGTTTGTGCAGCTCCAGGGCCTGTGGAGCACCGGATTCCGTGCCCGTGGCGGAGCGCGTCACTCTCGGAGAGTGATTATTTCGTGGCGTGGCACGCAGCAGCACTTACGAAGGGTTATGGTGGAAACCCCCCCTCGGGCCGGTCCGTAACCCCCCCCCACGGACCGGCCCGTTTTTTTGTGCCCCGGTACCGCAGGGCCCGTACCGCCGGGTCCGTACCGCAGGCGCGGTCGTGAGCCCGGCAGTCCTCTCAGGCCCGTCCGGCCCAGATGTTGGTGCCGGCGGTGTCCACGGCGAAGGTGTCGATCTCCTTCAACTCCTCGGCCGACAGTGCCGGTCCGGCCAGCGACGCGATGTTCTCCTCCAGCTGCCCCACGCTCGACGCGCCGATCAGAGCCGACGTCATACGGCTGTCGCGCAGCACCCAGCCGATGGCCAGCTGGGCGAGCGACTGGCCGCGGCGGCGCGCGATGTCGTTCAGCCCGTTCAGCCGGCGGACCACCTCGTCGGAGAGCAGGTCCGGGTTGAGGGACTTGCCCTGCGTGGCACGCGAACCTTCCGGGATGCCCTTCAGGTACTTGCCGGTCAGCAGCCCCTGGGCGAGCGGCACGAAGGAGATGCAGCCCATGCCGGCCGCCTCCAGCGTGTCCAGCAGCCCGTCGTCCTCGGTCCAGCGGTTGATCATCGAGTAGGACGGCTGGTGGATCAGCGCCGGCACGCCCATCTCCTTCAGCAGCCGGGCGGCCTCGGCCGTCTGCGCGGAGTTGTACGAGGACACCCCCACGTACAGCGCCTTGCCCTGCCGGACGGCGGAGGCCAGCGCCCCCATCGTCTCCTCCAGCGGAGTGTCCGGGTCGAAGCGGTGCGAGTAGAAGATGTCGACGTAGTCGAGCCCCATCCGCTTCAGCGAGGCGTCGAGCGACGACAGCAGGTACTTGCGCGAGCCCCACTCGCCGTACGGGCCGGGGTGCATGTCGTACCCCGCCTTGGTGGAGATGATCAGCTCGTCGCGGTAGGGGGTGAAGTCCTGCCCGAAGATCTTCCCGAAGTTGAGCTCGGCGGAGCCGGGCGGCGGGCCGTAGTTGTTGGCCAGGTCGAAGTGGGTCACGCCGAGGTCGAAGGCGCGGCGCAGGATGGCGCGCTGCGAGTCGAGCGTGCGGTCGTCGCCGAAGTTGTGCCAGAGGCCGAGCGAGACGGCCGGGAGCTTGAGGCCGCTGCGGCCGGTGCGGCGGTACTCCATGGAGTCGTAGCGCGAGGCGGCGGCCCGGTAGGAGGAAGAGGAATCAGTCACGTTTCCCTCCTTATCACGGACTTGTGACAGGCCGGGTTGGGCCGGTGCACCGCCTGCGCAGTAATGTGGCGGCTTCGGGACTGCACGGCACGGCGGGGCGATCGCCCCCTTCCGGTGCGGCGATCCCCGGTGGACGATCCCGGACCCCGGGCAAAGGGGCGGGCGTGCCCGCACGGAACCGAGAGGTGGACTCAGTGAACTTGCGCGACCTGGTGTACGGGCTCTACGCACGCCGGGTGGAGGCCCGCCTCGATCACGCCCAGGTGCCCAAGCACATCGGAGTCATCCTCGACGGAAACCGGCGCTGGGCGAAGGCGTCCGGCGGCACCGCGGCGCAGGGGCACCAGGCCGGTGCGGACAAGATCAAGGAACTGCTCGGCTGGTGCAGTGAGACCGATGTCGAGGTCGTCACGCTCTGGATGCTCTCCACGGACAACTTCGACCGGCCCGAGTCCGAGCTCATCCCGCTCCTCGGCATCATCGAGAACACCGTGCGTGACCTGGTGGCGGACGGGCGCTGGCGCGTCCACCACGTCGGCACGCTCGACCTGTTGCCGGCGCACACCCAGACGGTCCTCAAGGAGGCCGAACAGGCCACGGTCGGGGTCGACGGAATACTGGTGAACGTCGCGGTCGGTTACGGCGGGCGCCAGGAGATCGCGGACGCGGTGCGCTCCCTGCTGCTCGACCACTCCGAGAAGGGCACCTCCTTCGAGGACCTGGCGGAGATCGTCTCCACCGACCTGATCTCCGAGCACCTCTACACCCGGGGACAGCCCGACCCCGACCTCGTGATCCGTACCAGTGGCGAGCAGCGGCTGTCGGGGTTCATGCTCTGGCAGAGCGCGCACTCCGAGTACTACTTCTGCGAGGTCTTCTGGCCGGCGTTCCGCCGCGTCGACTTCCTGCGGGCCCTGCGCGACTACGCGGCCCGCCATCGCCGCTACGGCGGCTGAGGACTGTCCCGTAGTTCCTGGGGGATCAGACCTCAGGGCTTCAGGGCTTCAGGCCCCCTCGTTCCGATCGCGCCGGCCTTGCGGCATCAGGCCCTGAGGCCACCCGGCCGACGGCCGACGGGTGACGGCTTCGACCGGAACCGGCCAGGTCGGCATGGCTTGGCGTGTTCAAGGGCATACCCCTGACAGGTCGACGTCCGGTCACCAACCAGGCGGACGTCGTGTCCAAGTGAGCGGCATGGAGTCCGCTCGCCCGGGAGGCCCTTTGCACACGAAGGACCGTACATACAGTGCGGCCGACGCGGAGGGCCGGCGCTCGGCCCGCGCAAGGTGGCCGGAGCCCGGCCCGTCCTCTCCCATTGGGATGCTCCGCGACGCCGTCGCACCCCAACCTCGTCCGAGGGGGTACGTCCTTCCGTGGTGACCAGCACAAAGCGCCGCATGCCCGACAGGCGCACCTATGTTCTCGACACCAGCGTCCTGCTGGCCGATCCGAACGCCATGGCCCGGTTCGACGAGCACGAAGTGGTGCTCCCGATCGTCGTGGTCACGGAACTGGAGGCCAAACGGCACCATCCCGAGCTCGGGTACTTCGCCCGGCAGGCCCTGCGCCTGCTGGACGACTTCCGGGTCCGGTACGGCCGACTGGATGCCCCGATCCCTCTCGGGGATCTGGGCGGGACGCTCCGCGTCGAACTCAACCACTCCGATCCCGGCGTCCTTCCCGCCGGCTACCGGTTGGGGGACAACGACTCACGGATTCTCGCGGTCGCACGCAATCTCCAGGCCGAGGGGTACGACGTCACGGTCGTCTCCAAGGACCTGCCGCTGCGCATCAAGGCGTCATCGGTCGGCCTCCTCGCCGAGGAGTACCGGGCGGAACTCGCCATCACGGACTCCGGCTGGACCGGGATGTCCGAACTGTCCCTCTCCGCCGAACAGGTGGACCTGCTCTTCACCGAGGAGACGCTGTACGTCCCCGAGGCCGCCGAGCTCCCCGTGCACACCGGCCTGGTCCTCCAGTCCGAACGGGGCAAGGCGCTCGGCCGGGTGACACCCGAGGGCAGTGTCCGGCTCGTCCGTGGCGAACGGGAGGCCTTCGGCATCCACGGGCGCAGCGCCGAGCAGCGCATCGCCCTGGACCTGCTCCTGGACCAGGACGTCGGCATCGTGTCGCTGGGCGGCCGGGCCGGCACCGGCAAGTCGGCGCTGGCGCTTTGCGCGGGTCTCGAAGCGGTGCTGGAGCGAGGACAGCACAAGAAGGTGATGGTCTTCCGTCCGCTGTACGCGGTGGGCGGGCAGGAGCTCGGCTATCTCCCCGGCAGCGAGGCCGAGAAGATGAGCCCCTGGGCCCAGGCCGTCTTCGACACGCTCTCCGCGGTCTCCGGCCGTGAGGTGATCGAGGAGGTGCTGGGGCGCGGAATGCTGGAGATCCTGCCGCTCACCCACATCAGGGGCCGGTCCCTCCATGACGCCTTCGTGATCGTCGACGAGGCCCAGTCGCTGGAACGGAACGTCCTGCTGACCGTGTTGTCCCGGATCGGGGCGAATTCCCGCGTCGTGCTCACGCATGACGTGGCCCAGCGGGACAACCTCCGGGTCGGCCGGTACGACGGAGTGGTCGCCGTGGTCGAGAAGCTGAAGGGGCACCCGCTCTTCGCGCATGTGACGCTCACGCGTTCGGAGCGCTCCCGCATCGCCGCACTGGTGACCGAAATGCTGGAGGAAGGCCAGATCTAATACG
This sequence comes from Streptomyces sp. NPDC002809, assembly GCF_040295435.1. NCBI lineage: Bacteria > Bacillati > Actinomycetota > Actinomycetes > Kitasatosporales > Streptomycetaceae > Streptomyces > Streptomyces sp. NPDC002809. The sequence continues at coordinate 121,354 of NZ_JBEOVJ010000003.1, read as the reverse complement.
GATTGGGACAGTTGATGCCGCCCGGCGAGCCAAGGAGCTTAGCCGGGCGGCATCGTGTCGCGGCACCATTTCCGTAATTCACTTGCTCCAAACGAGGTGTGAGCTTTCACACGCAACAGAGAATTGCCTACCGGCGTCCCGTTCCGGCAGAGTCTTGCTTCCGTCAGGCCCCGCATACGGCACACCGGCACCTCCAGAGGTGCCACGCACCACACAACTCAACAATCGCCGTCCGTATGCCGCCCGCGAGTACCACGCGGCGCTCCCCCGGGAGTCGCCCACCGGGCCCGTGCCTCCCGTGACCCAAGCAGTAGGGAGGCCAGTGTCAGGGGCACGATTGCGCCCGCGAGGTCACCTAAGCGGGCGATGCTGGAAGGACACCGTGTGAGCCGGATCTCGGTCCGGGGGTTCGCCGTGGCATCTGCCACAGCGGTAACCACCGTTGGCGCCGTCGTAGGCGTTGCAGCAGGCAGCACTCCCGCTGTTGATGACAACAACTTCGAGGCGACCGCAGCCGACACCACGCTGCTCGCAGACATCCCCGCGGGCCAGCAGGCCCAGGTGCAGACCGTATCGCTGACGCAGCAGGCCGACGCCCAGGCGTCCGCGGCCGACGCGTCGGCGAAGAAGTCCGCCGAGGAATCAGCCCGTGTGCAGGCCGCCAAGGACGCCAAGTCCAAGAAGGCGGCGGCCGAGGACAGGCTGGAGAAGGAGCGTCAGGAGAAGAAGGACGCTGCCGAGCGTGCCAGCCGCTCCGAGGTACGCAGCGCCTCCGCGTTCGCCACGCAGGGCTCGTACACCGTTGCCGAGGTCCAGGCGATCGCGCGGCAGATGGTGCCCGCCGACCAGTTCCAGTGCTTCAGCAACATCGTGAACGTCGAGTCGAGCTGGAACTACCGGGCGAGCAACCCGTCCTCCGGTGCCTACGGTCTCGTCCAGGCGCTCCCCGGCTCGAAGATGGCCTCGGCCGGAGCCGACTGGATGACCAACCCGGCCACGCAGATCAAGTGGGGCCTCAACTACATGAACAGCGGCCGCTACGGCAGCCCGTGCGCCGCCTGGTCCTTCTGGCAGGCCAACCACTGGTACTAGAACCTTCCGAGGTTCAGGTCTCAACCTCACGAAGCCCCTCGCCGTCCTACGGTGGGGGGCTTCGCGCGTGTACGGTCGGGCGGAGCCGTTCCCGGGGGGAGCGGTGGGGAGAGCGGACGGGGGTAGAGGAACCGTTATGTCGAAACTGCCGGGGTGGCTCGGACAACTGGGTGCTGAACTGACCAGGCTGGGAGAGCGCCTGGACGAACGGCGGGCCGAAGCGGCTGCCGAGGACGACGACGTCGCGCACGAGGGGGCGCCCGATACGGCGGCCGCCGGGCGCGCGCCGGAGACCGGGACCGCCAGGACGTCGGCCGCGGCCGACCACGTACCGCCGCCGCCCGCATACGCCCCCTCCGTCTCCGCACGCCCCGATCCGGTCGCGGCCATCCCCTGGGGGATGCGCGTAGCGGCCGAGGCGGGCTGGCGGCTGCTGGTGCTCGCCGGCACCCTCTGGGTGCTCATGCGGGTCATCAGCGCGGTCCAGCTGGTGGTGCTGGCGTTCGTCGCCGCGCTGCTCGTCACCGCGATGCTCCAGCCGACCGTCGCCCGGCTGAAGCGGTACGGGCTGCCACGCGGACTGGCCACCGCGGTCACGGCGATCCTGGGCTTCGTCATCATGGGCCTGGTCGGCTGGTTCGTGGTCTGGCAGGTCATGGACAACATCGACACCCTCTCCGACAAGGTGCGGACGGGAATCGACGACCTGAAGAACTGGCTGCTGGACAGCCCGTTCCATGTGACCGACAAACAGATCAACGACATAGCGAAGAACCTCAGCGACACCGTCGGCACCAACACGGAGGCGATCACCTCCGCCGGACTGCAGGGCGTCACCGTGATGGTGGAGCTCCTCACCGGGATGCTGCTGGCGATGTTCTCCACGCTCTTCCTGCTGTACGACGGAAAGCGCATCTGGCACTGGGTGCTCAGGCTCGTGCCCGCGCAGGCCCGGCCGGGTGTCGCCGGTGCCGGTCCGCGGGCCTGGCGGACGCTGACCGCCTATGTGCGGGGCACGGTGATAGTCGCCCTGATCGACGCCATCTTCATCGGCCTGGGGATCTTCTTCCTCGATGTGCCGATGGCGGTGCCGCTGGCCGTCTTCATCTTCCTGTTCGCCTTCATCCCGCTCGTCGGGGCGGTCGTCTCCGGGGCGCTGGCCGTGGTCGTCGCCCTCGTCACCCAGGGCGTGTTCACGGCGCTGATGGTGCTGGCCGTGGTGCTCGCGGTGCAGCAGATCGAGGGCCACATCCTGCAGCCGTTCATCCTGGGCCGCGCGGTGCGCGTGCATCCGCTGGCCGTGGTGCTCTCGGTCGCCGCGGGCGGCATGATCGCCGGCATCGGGGGCGCCGTCGTCGCGGTTCCGCTCGTGGCGGTGACCAATACGGTGGTCGGCTATCTACGGACGTACGGGCAGGAGGAGTCCCGCCGCCACTCGCCGCCGCCGCACGGCTCGACCTCACTGGACGCGGCACCCAAGCCCGCGCCCGGCTCGCCTCCGGAGGAGTTCGACGACGGCAGCGACGATGAGCCGGCGGCGGACGCGCCGAAGGCGATCCGCTCGGACACATAGGAGCGGCCCCGGAGGAACGGTGGCCCCTCGGAGGGTCCGGATCCGGAGAAGGACTCCCGGAGGTCCGGGCTCGGAGGGCGGACCACCCGGAAGGTCCGGACACAGAAGAAGGGCCCCTCGGACGGTCGGTCGTCCTCGGGGCCCTTCTCGTATCAGGGGTACTGCGGGTGCTACTCGGCGAGGACTGCCTCGGCTTCGAGGGTCACACCGACCGCCTGGATCACCGAGGCAATCTTGACGGCTTCCTGAATGGTCTCACGGTCCACGCCGGCCTTGCGCAACACCTGCTCGTGCGAGTCCAGGCACTGGCCGCAGCCGTTGATCGCGGAGACGGCGAGCGACCACAGCTCGAAGTCGACCTTCTCCACGCCCGGCTTGCCGATCACGTTCATCCGCAGGCCGGCCCGGAGGTTGCCGTACTCGGGGTCCGACAGCAGGTGCCGGGTCCGGTAGAACACGTTGTTCATCGCCATGATGGCGGCGGCCGACTTCGCGGCGGTGTACGCCTCCGCGGAGAGGTTGGCCTTCGCCTCCGGCTCCAGCTCGCGCAGCACCTTCGGCGAGCGCGAGGCGATCGCGCAGGCGAGGACGGTGCCCCACAGCTGCTGCTGCGGGAGCTCGCTGTTGCCTATGACCGAGCCGAGGTTCAGCTTCAGGTCCTTGGCGAAGTCCGGAACGGCGGCCTTCAGTTCGTCGAGTGCCATGTCGGTGTCAGCTCACTCGCCCGAGAGGAGCGCGACCGGGTCCAGGGTGGTCTCGCCCTTGGTCCAGTTGCACGGGCACAGCTCGTCGGTCTGCAGGGCGTCGAGGACCCGCAGGACCTCCTTGGGGTTACGGCCCACGGAACCGGCGGTCACCATCGTGAACTGGATCTCGTTGTTCTGGTCGACGATGAAGACGGCGCGCTGCGCGAAGCCGTCCTCGCCCTCGATGCCGAGGTCACGCATGAGCTCGTGCTTCGAGTCGGCCAGCATCGGGAAGGGCAGGTCGGTCAGGTCCGGGTGGTCCTTGCGCCAGGCGTGGTGCACGAACTCGGAGTCACCGGAGAAGCCGAGGATCTGTGCGTCACGGTCGGCGAACTCCTCGTTCAGCTTGCCGAACGCGGCGATCTCGGTGGGGCACACGAAGGTGAAGTCCTTCGGCCACGCGAAGACGATCTTCCACTGACCCTCGTAGGTCTTGTGGTTGATCTGCTCGAACTCCTTGCCGCTCTCCAGCGAAACACAAGCGGTCAGGTCGAACTCGGGGAACTTGTCACCGACAGTGAGCACGCGCTCTCCTTGCAGCGTAGGAATTCCCTTTTTGGGGGAGTTCCTGAGGGTTGGACGGTGTCCACCTTGGCACAGAGTGCATTGATCACGGAAATAGCTACACTCGGTCGTGATGATCGGAGGTGCCTATCAGTGGCCCAGAGTAATCAGGGCATCCGCCCCAAACAGCCCAGCCTCTCGCAGCTGCGCGCCTTCGCCGCCGTGGCGGAGTATCTGCACTTCCGGGACGCCGCGGCCGCAATCGGGATGAGTCAGCCCGCACTCTCCGGGGCCGTGTCCGCGCTGGAGGAGGCACTGGGTGTCCAGCTCATCGAGCGTACGACGCGCAAGGTACTGCTCTCGCCCGCCGGTGAACGGCTCGCGGTGCGGGCGCGGGCCGTCCTGCACGCCGTCGGCGAGCTGATGGAGGAGGCCGAGGCGGTCCGGGCGCCTTTCACCGGAGTCCTGCGGCTCGGCGTGATCCCGACCGTCGCCCCGTATCTGCTGCCGACCGTGCTGCGGCTGGTCCACGAGCGCTACCCGGACCTCGATCTCCAGGTCCACGAGGAGCAGACCTCCTCGCTGCTGGAGGGGCTGGCCGGGGGGCGGCTGGACCTGCTGCTTCTCGCGGTGCCCCTCGGGGTGCCGGGTGTGACGGAACTCCCGCTCTTCGACGAGGACTTCGTCCTCGTCATGGAGCGCGACCACTGGCTCGGCGGACGTCAGGACATCCCGCGCGAGGCGCTGCGGGAGCTGCCGTTGCTGCTGCTCGACGAGGGGCACTGCCTGCGCGACCAGGCGCTCGACATCTGCCGTGAGGCGGGGCGTACGGAGGGCGCGCCGGTCACCACGACCGCGGCCGGGCTCTCCACACTGGTGCAGCTGGTGGCCGGAGGGCTCGGGGTGACGCTGCTGCCGCGGACCGCGGTGACGGTCGAGACCGCCCGCAACGACGCGCTGACCACGGGGTACTTCGCGGACCCGGCCCCCGCGCGGCGGGTGGCCCTGGGGATGCGGACCGGGGCGGCCCGGCACGAGGAGTTCGAGGAGTTCGCGGCGGCGCTGCGCGGGGCGATGGAGGCTCTGCCGGTGCGCGTGGCTCCGGCCGGCCGGACCTGAGCACAGGTCCGGCCGGTTGACCCGGTGCTACTCGCTGCGCAGCCCCTCGGGGCGCATCATGCGCCACAGGGGCGGCAGGGAGAGCAGGGTGACCAGGACGATGAGGCCCGCGCCCGCGCCGACCAGTGGCAGGAACAGGAACCAGCCGGTCACCTCCTTGCCGACCATCCAGCACAGGGCGGCGCCGAGGGCGAGGCCGCCGGCCACCGCCACCGCGAGCCCGATGGCCACCGGGATGGCGGTCTGCCACAGCACCGACCAGCCGAGAGTGACCCGCTTGGTGCCGAAGGCGACCAGGACCGACAGCAGCCGCTTGCGCTCACGCAGTTGTTCCAGCTGGGAGACCAGCATCGACGCGGCGATCAGCAGCAGGGTGGCGGTCGCGCCGACCTGGAGGCCGGTCTGGATGCTCGCGTACTGCCGGTCGCGCTCGACCGAGTTCAGGGCCACCAGACGCATGCCGGGGTCCAGCCGTGCCGCCGTGTTGCGTATGTACTCGGCGGCCTCCGGGACGTCTTCGTCGAAGCGGATCTGCGAGATGGTCTGGGCTCCCGGCAGGGTCCGCGCGTCAATCGCTCCGGGCGTGACCAGGATGCCCGAGCGCTCTTCGCCGTACGGGTCGGTCCGGGCCGCGACGGTCCGGGAATCGGCCGGCAGCGTCCAGTGCAGCGGCTTGCCCCGGGCGTAGGTGTCGAACTCGACCACCTTGCCCTTGCGGGCGGTCTGGTCGACCCAGTCGGCCTGCCCCTTGTCCCTGGGGTGGGCGACGAAGGTGTCGCCGTCCCGGCAGCTCGTGATCCGGGCGATCTCGCGCAGGGTCGCGCAGTCCCCGACGGTGAACGAGGTGGTGGGCTGGATCTCGTCGTCCGTGTACGTTCCCGGCTTCGTCGCGTACGCCTCGACGGTCCCGATGACCTGGATGACGCCCTTGGTGGCGCGGAACTCCTTGATCGAGTGCACGGCGGCGTCGCCCCGGACGATTTCGGAGGCGGCGTAGAACTGGGCGCGGGACGGGTCCTGGCCGGTGACCTTGTTGAAGTCGTCGTTCATCGCGGCGAACAGCATCTGCAACGCCACCGCGCCGGCCACGGCGACGGTGACGCCGCTGACGGCGCGGGAGGCCGCCCCGCTGCTCAGCTGGAGCCGGCGGGTGGCCAGCTGCCAGGGGACCGGGCCGCCGCGCAGCCGCCCGACGCAGGCCTCGACCAGCCAGGGCAGGAGCAGCGCCAGTCCGACCAGGACCAGCACCGCACCCCCGGCGACCGGGTACGGGTTGACGGGGCCGTACTCCTCGACCTTGCCGGTGATTCCGAAGACCGCGAGCCCGGCGACCGGCAGCAGCAGCCGCCACCAGAGGCGCCGCTTGCGGCTGCGGCTGTTGCGTACGACGCCGAGCGGCTCGATGACCACGGACCGCATGGCCGCCAGGGTGACCAGCACCGCGGTGACCGGTACCGCGAGGGCGATCAGTACGCACAGCCGGGCGTCGGGGGCCAGGTCGGAGGGGAAGGCGCTGACGTCCCAGATCTCGACGTAGCCGACGAACTGGCGTCCCGTCACGAACACGGCCAGTCCGATGAGGAGGCCGAGGACCGAGCCGAAGAGTGCCTCACCGGCCGCGATCCGGCGGGTCATCCGGATGTCCGTACCGACCAGGCGCAGTGCGGCGAGCCGGCGGTCGCGTCGGTCTCCGCCGAAACGCACGGCGGTGGCGATGAAGATGGCCACGGGTGCCAGCAGCACCACGCAGATCATGATGATCAGCACGATGAGCATCGGTGACAGCGGATCGGCCGGTCCGGGGTCGCCGTACCCGGCGATCCGGTGGCCGCCCGTCGCGCTGGTCAGGGTGTCACTGCCGACGTAGAACCACAGCTCGCCCGGCGAGCGCAGCCCCCTGTCCCCGATCGTGCCGGTCACCTTGTACGGAAAACGCTCCTTGAGCAGCGCGTTCTCAGGGGCGTCGAGGAGTTCCCCGAGCGCGGGGGAGACCACCATCTCGCCGGGGGCGGGGAAGGCGGTGAGGCCCGGGGGGACGACCGGATGGCGGCCGTCGGCGCGCATCAGGAAGCCCGTGACGGAGCGGTCGTGGTACTCGGTGCTCGCCTCCTTCCGCAGGACCGTGCTGTCCGACTTCTTCGCCGAGGCGTCGGGGTAGCCCGAGACCTTGGTCTCGGAGCGAGCCTGGTCCCGGGCGGACCGCTCGTCGAGCATGTGCGGCACGGAGGAGGCGGTGAGCAGCAGCGCCACACCGAGCCCCACGCCGACGGCGGTGAGCAGGGTGCGGATCCAGCCCTCCCGGCCGCCGCCGGCGGCGAAGCGGATCCCGAGGGCGAGATCGCGCAGCCAGGGAGCGGTGCGGGAGGGGGCTTCGGGAGGAGACACCGGGCCGGCCGGGGGCCTCTTCTCGTCGAGCAGCGTCATACGGCGTGCTCCAGATCGCGGGCCCGGCCGTCGCGGACGGTGATGTCGCGGTCGGAGTAGGCGGCGACGCGGGCCTCGTGGGTCACCAGGACCACGGCGACGTTGGAGGAACGGGCCGCGTCGGTGAGCAGCTGCATGACCCGCTCGCCGTTGAGGGAGTCCAGGGCGCCGGTCGGCTCGTCGGCGAAGATCACCTTCGGGGACGCGGCCAGTGCGCGGGCCACGGCGACGCGCTGGCCCTGGCCGCCGGAGACCTCACCGGGGCGCTGGGCGCCGATGTCGTCGACCTCCAGGCGCTCCATCCATTCCAGGGCGGTGCGCTCGGCGGCCTTGCGGCGGGTGCCGTTCAGCCGCAGCGGCAGAGCGACGTTCTCCACACAGGTCAGCTCCGGGACGAGCTGGCCGAACTGGAACACGAAGCCGAACTCGCTGCGGCGCAGGGCGCTGCGCTCGGCGTCGGACATGGCGGACAGCTCGCGCCCGGCGTAGGTGATGGTGCCGGAGTCGGGGGTGATGATCCCGGCGAGGCAGTGCAGCAGGGTGGACTTGCCGGAACCGGAGGGGCCCATCACGGCGACGACCTCGCCGGGGTGGACGGAGAACGAGGCGCCGTCGAGCGCGGGGGTCGCCCCGTACGTCTTGCGCAGATCGTGGGCGGAGAGCAGCGAGCCGGCGGGAATCACGGGGCCACCACCTTCGCGAGCTGGCCGAGTCGCGCGGCGGTGAGCTCCAGCCAGCGCAGATCGGCTTCGAGGTGGAACAGCGCGTGGTCGCAGATCAGCTGGTCGGCGAGGTCTCCCTGCCGCTTGCGGTCGGTGAGGATGCGCATCATGCGCAGGTGCTCCGAGCGCTGGGTGTCCAGCACGTCGGCGGCGCTGCGGCCGGTGAGCATGGCCAGGACGACCTTGGTGTACAGGGTCGACTGGAGATACGGCTCCGGCTTCTCGGGCTGCGCGAGCCAGGTGGCGACATCGGTGATCCCGGCGTCGGTGATGGCGTAACGCTTGCGCTCCGGGCCGCCGTCGGTCTCCACGCCGTCGACCTCGACGAGGCCGTTCTTGAGGAGCCGGGACATCGTCGAGTAGACCTGTCCGTAGTGCAGGGGGCGGTCGTGCCCGAACTTCTCGTCGAACGTCCGCTTCAGGTCGTAGCCGTGGCGGGGGCCGGACTCCAGGAGCCCGAGCAGGGTGTGGCCGATAGACATGCCGACGACTGTACACGGTGTGTATACCTGGTGTGTATACCGACCTGATGAACGTCACCCCTTCGAGTGGCCGGGGGCAGGGGCGGGAGTGAGGGCCGGGGGCAGGGACCAGGAGTCAGGAGCCAGGAGCCGGAGGTCGGTCGTCAGTCACCGGTGCCCGGTGGTCACTCCGGGTCCGGCGCCTTCGGTGGTCGTCCCCGGCGGGGGATCGGAGCCGCACCGCCGGGCAGGCGTCCCGCCTCCGCGAGTGCCCGCCGCAGCAGGAACTCGATCTGCGCGTTCGCGCTGCGCAGCTCGTCCGAGGCCCAGCGCGCCAGCGCGTCGTGCACGGCGGGGTCCAGCCGCAGCAGCATCTGCTTGCGCTGCTGCGGCCCGGACTGCGGCGCGCGGCGCCGCGGGGTCTGATCCGTCACTGGTAGAGCGTGCCCGTGTTGAGGACCGGCTGCACCGCGCGGTCGCCGCACAGCACCACCATCAGATTGCTGACCATGGCTGCCTTCCGCTCGGGGTCGAGTTCGACGATGTCCTGCTCGGCGATCCGGGACAGGGCCATTTCGACCATGCCGACCGCCCCTTCCACGATCAGCTGCCGGGCCGCGACCACCGCACCCGCCTGCTGGCGCTGGAGCATCGCGGAGGCGATCTCGGGGGCGTACGCGAGATGACTGAAGCGGGACTCGATGATCCGTACGCCTGCCGCCCGGACCCGTGCCGTGAGCTCCACGGCCAGCTTCTCGGTGATCTCCTCGGCGTTGCCCCGCAGCGAGAGGCCGCCCTCGTCATGGGCGTCGTACGGGTACTCGATCGCGATGTGCCGGACAGCGGCCTCGGTCTGGGTGGCGACGAACTCCAGGAAGTCGTCGACCTCGAAGAGGGCCTGCGCGGTGTCCTCGACCTTCCAGACGACGATCGCGGCGAGCTCGATCGGGTTGCCGTAGGCGTCGTTGACCTTCAGGACGGCGGTCTCGTGGTTGCGGACCCGGGTGGAGATCTTGCGGCTGGAGGTCAGCGGGTTGATCCAGCGCAGGCCGTCGGTGCGGATCGTGCCCACGTACCGGCCGAAGAGCTGGATCACCCGCGCCTCGCCCGGTGCGACCATCTTCACACCGCCCATGCAGAAGAACGAGGCGATGACGAGCAGCACGCCCAGGATGCAGACCGGGATGCCCACGCCGTTGTTCCCGTTCGACCCGATGACGCCGCCGAGGATGGCGAGACCGACACCGACGATCACCCCGATCACGGTCAGCAGGAGTCCGAGGCCGCCGGCGATGCTGTGTGCCGTCGTCTCGCGGACCTGCGGTTCCGGCATTTTGGGCGCGTCGGGCGTGAGGTCGGCCTGTGGCCCGGCAGGCACGTGCGGGTTGAGCGGTTCAGTCATGGAATCCCCCGTTTCGCCTGGCTAGCTGTTCGCTAGCAATGTGATTACACATTAATGGTTTTCGCAACCCTGCGCACCTCTCGTGAGTCGGTTCCCATGGGAACGGGTGCTGATTGTCACGTCCGGAAAATGCGGGATCGCTCGCTTTTTGTCCTTGCCAACGGTGTTAGCTGGCATGTCCGAGCTGATCCGGTCGAGCAGAGAAACGGGAGCAACACAGCAATGGGTCGAGCGGATGCGCGACGAGCCCAGGGGCGCGGGTCGCGACGGGCCGGGAAGAGCGGCGGCATACGCAGGCTCTTCACCTGGCGGAAACTACTGGGCGCCACCTTCACCGTCTGCCTGCTGGGCATGGGTGGCTTCGCCGTGCTCTACATGCTCGTGGACGTCCCCGAGGGCAATGCCCGGGCCAAGCTGCAGAGCAACATCTACAAGTACTCCGACGGGACTCTGCTGGCCAGGACGGGTGAGGTCAACCGGGAGATCGTGGACCTCGCGCAGGTGCCCAAGGAGGTCCAGATGACCTTCGTCGCCGCCGAGAACAAGTCCTTCTACGACGACCAGGGTGTCGACTTCAAGGGCACGGCGCGCGGCCTGCTGAACACCGTTTCCGGCAAGGGCAAGCAGGGTGGCTCGACCATCACCCAGCAGTACGTCAAGAACTACTACCTCGACCAGGACCAGACGGTCACCCGCAAGCTCAAAGAGCTGGTCATCTCGCTGAAGGTCGACCAGAAGCGGACCAAGTCGGAGATCCTCGCCGGGTACATCAACACCAGCTTCTACGGCCGGCAGGCCTACGGCATCCAGGCCGCGGCGCAGGCGTACTACGGCAAGGACGCACAGGAGCTGGACGTCGCCCAGGGTGCCTACCTCGCCGCCCTGCTCCAGGCGCCCAGCCAGTACGACTGGGCGGTCGCCGGCCCGAAGGGGAAGGCGCTCGTCAAGGAGCGCTGGAACTACGTCCTGGACAACATGGTCCAGGAGAAATGGCTGGACGCCGGCAAGCGCCAGGGCCTGAAGTTCCCGGTTCCGCAGGAGCCCAAGCCGCTGAACGGGGTCGCGGGACAGAAGGGGTACATCGTCGAAGCGGCCCGCAAGGCGGTGCTGGAGGAGACGGGCCTCAGCAGTGAGCAGTTCGACCTCGGTGGCTGGACGATCACCGTCAACATCGACAAGAAGAAGCAGCAGCAGCTGGAGAAGTCGGTCGAGACGAAGCTGATCGACAACCTCGACACGAAGAAGCGCAAGCTCGACCAGGACGTCCAGGCCGGTGCCGTCTCGGTAGATCCGAAGACCGGCGCGGTGATCGCCCTGTACGGCGGGCGGGGCCAGAACGAACACTGGACGTCGAACGCGGCCCGCACCGACTTCCAGCCCGCCTCCACCTTCAAGCCGGTCATCCTCGCGTCGGCGCTCGACCAGGAGTCGGTGACGCAGGACGGCCAGGAGATCACCGCCAACACGCGTTACGACGGCACCAGCGAGCGCCCGGTCGTGGGCAGCGACGTCGCCTTCGCGCCGGAGAACGAGGACGACCAGAACTACGGCTCGGTCACCGTCCAGACGGCGATGAACAAGTCCATCAACTCCGTCTTCGCGCAAATGGGCGTGGACGTCGGCATGGACAAGGTGCTGCAGACCGCAGGCGAGCTGGGCATGGGCGTGAAGGGCCTTCCGGCCGTGCCCGCGCAGACGCTCGGCTCCATGGGCGCGAGCCCGATGGAGATGGCCGGCATCTACGCGACGCTCGACAACCACGGCAAGAAGGTCACCCCCCAGATCGTGAAGTCGGCCGTGCACCAGGGAGAGGACCCGGTGCGGATGCCTGACGCGATCGGCGACCAGGTGATCAGCCGCCAGGCCGCGGACTCCGTGACCTCCGTGCTGACCGGTGTGGTCGACGACGGTACGGCCCACGCGGCGGTGCGCAACGCCGAGGGGCTCTCCGACCAGCAGATCGCGGGCAAGACCGGCACGTCGGACGACAACAAGTCGGCCTGGTTCACCGGCTACACGCCCGATCTCGTCACCTCGGTCGGTCTGTTCGGCGAAGCGGCCTTCGCCCGTACCGGCGACGACGGCAAGAAGATCAACAAGAACGACCAGGTGACCCTGAAGGGCGCCGGTGGCGGCGGACGCGTCAACGGCGGTGGCTTCCCGGCCCAGATCTGGGCGGACTTCACCGCGAAGGCCATGGGCGAGCCGAGCAAGTTCGTGCTCGACACCGACATGGGCGCCGCGGTCACCCCGCCGCCGGACACCAGTTCGCCGAGCGCGACCACGTCGCCCTCCGAAGAGACCGAGCCCTCCGACGAGCCGACCACCGATGGCCCCACGACCGAGCCGCCCGCGGAGACCGAGTCGCCGGTGACCACGCCGCCGGCCACCCCCACCGGGGAGCCGACGACCGAGCCGCCCACCGGGCCGTCGACCGAGCCGGGGCCGTCCACCACCCCCGAACTCCCGCTGGACCCCGGGGACAACAACCGGCCGGACGGCGAGAACGCGGTATCGCGCTGACCGGCTGACGCGACCGGTCACCGAGACGGGCGGTGTACGAGGAGAAGTCCTCGTGCACCGCCCGTCTTCCGCGTTCCGGACACACGGCGGGACTCCCGGAACCTGTGGATCGGCCGGACGGCGACATCGCGGGCAAGCGGGGCTGCGATGATCCTGAAGGCATCGACAGGACGGTGAAGGCCCCGGGGTGACGGGGACTTCCCCTGCGACTCGGAGGAACCGGATGCGTCGGCCGCGAGACTTCCGTCCCGACCGTGTCGGTACGCGACCTGAGTCCAGGCGTTCACGCGTGCCGTGCCGGGGTGCTGAGCACGCATGCCCACTGGCAGCCCCGGGAAATCGGCGGGATGGGCCAGAGCTCCCGCCGCTCTCGTCCTCCTGGTCCTGATTCCCCTGGTGATCCGGTTCCTGGTCTCCTTCAGGAATTCGGACGCGTTCCCCTGGTGAAGACGCCGGCCTCCCACGCTTTCGGCCGACGGCACCTGGCCGCCCCGGGTCCGGGCCGGGGGGCACGGACCCGGGGCGACGGGGACTGCGGTCACTGCCCCCGGGTGGGCATCTCGAACCAGACCACCTTGCCGGTCGACAGACGCGTCGCGCCCCACCGCCGGGCCAGCCGGTTCACCAGGAACAGACCGCGGCCGCCCTCGTCCATGTCACGCGCCCGGCGCTGCCGGGGCAGCTGCGGGGAGTCGTCGCCCACCTCGCAGCGCAGGATGTCGGTCCGCAGCAGCCGCAGGGTCACCGGCCGCTCCGCATACCGCACGGCGTTGGTCACCACCTCGCTGACCAGGAGCTCCACCGAGTCCGAGAGGTCGTCGAGCCCCCACCGGCTGAGCGCCCGGCGGGCCAGCCTGCGTGCCCGGCCCGGGGCGGAGTCCTCCGGTTCCAGGAACCAGTACGCCACGTCGCTCGGCGCGATCCCGTCGAAGCGGGCGGCGAGCAGCGCGATGTCGTCGTCCCGGTCGCCCGGGCCGAGCATGTCCAGCACGTCGTCGCAGAGGGCCTCCAGCGGCGGCGAGTGGTCGGGGCCGGTCAGCCGGGCCGTGGTGGCGAGCCGCTCGCGCAGCTGCTCGATGCCCGTCCACACGTCCCGCAGCCGGGACTCCACGAGACCGTCGGTGTAGAGGAGCAGGGTGGCGCCCGCGGGCGCGTCCAGCTCGACCGCCTCGAAGTCCACTCCTCCGACGCCGATCGGGGCGCCCGGCGGCACCTTCAGCACCTCGGCACGGCCGCCGAGGTGGAGCAGGACGGGCGGCGGGTGGCCGGCGTTGGCGATGGTGATGCGGTGCGCGACCGGGTCGTACACCGCGTACAGGCAGGTCGCCATGCGGTCGCTGCCGAGCCGCTGAGCCTGCTCGTCGAGATGGTGCAGCACCTCCTGCGGCGGGAGGTCGAGCCCGGCCAGGGTCTGGGCGGTGGTGCGCAGCTGGCCCATGATCGCGGCGGAGGTCATGGAGTGGCCCATGACGTCGCCGACGACGAGGGCGACCCGGCTGCCGGGCAGCGGGATGGCGTCGTACCAGTCGCCGCCGACCCGGGCCGTCTCGGCGGCGGGGAGGTAGCGGGAGGCCAGCCGGACGCCGGTGGGCTGCGGGAGCGAGTCGGGCAGCATGGTGCGCTGGAGCTCGTCGGCGATGTACGCCTCGCGGCCGTACAGCACGGCCTTGTCGATGCCGAGTGCGGTGTGCGTCGCCAGCTGGGCCGCGACCAGCAGGTCGTTGGCCTCGAAGGGCGGGCGCTCGGTGCCGCGCAGGAAGACCGCGGCGCCGATCACCCGGCGCCGGCCGCGCAGCGGGGCGAGGATCGCCCGGTGGCCGGACGGCACGGTACGGTCCGCGCCGAGCAGTTCCGGCAGCGCGACGCGGGCCGCGGCGGAGTCACCGAAGACCGGCCGCACCCCGCGCAGCACCTCGGCCAGCGCGCCGCCGGCCAGGACCTCGCACAGCTCGGACGCGGGCGTCAGATCCGCCTGCGGGTCGACGGCGGGCAGCCGCAGCCGCTCGGTCTCCGACAGGTGCTCGGTGTCCTCGTCGCTCAGCCGCAGCCGGTCGGAGCGGCGCAGCCGCAGCACGAACGGGTTGACGGGCCGCTCGTCGCCGACCGGCAGAGGGTCGCGGAGGTAGACGAGTATGGCGTCGGAGAACGTCGGCACACTGGCCCGGCACAGCCCCAGAACGATCTCGTCCAGGTCTATCCCGCGGGCGATACGCCTGGTCGCGGCCCCCACGAAGCGCAGCCGGTCGCCCTCGCGACGGGCCGCGGCCTGCGGGTCGGGGCCGGCCGCGGGACCCGTGCCGGCCACGGCCGGGCCGGGGCTCTTGGCCGGGGCGGGGATCGCCGCGGTGGCAGGCGCGGCCGCCGCGGCGTCGCGCTGCCGCGGCCGGGTGCGTTCCTGCGGCCGGGCGGCGAGAGGCTGCCGGCCTTCGTGGGAGGTGGGGTGCTCCGTCACGCGTGGGGTTCCGTCCGTCCGGGCCGGTTGTATGAGGCAATCACCTCGTGGAGCGCTACTGTGCCCCGGCATGAGCGGCAATCACAACGGCTGACATCTCGTGCCCCGGGACACGGGGCCGAAACCGGATGTCCGCGCCGTACGTCGTTGACAACGTTTCCGGCGTCCGGTCGGCGGCCAGCGAGCACGTCTCCACCCCCTCGTCGTGACTCATGCGATTCAGGCAACTCGTGCGACTCGTACGACTGATGCGATTCATGAAGCGTGCAACGTCTGCGATGGCTCGGTGATTGGTGGTCAGGTCGTGTGCGGCGCCCGTCGGTTGGGGCGGAGCCGATCTTCTCGGGACGATCCTACGTTTGCCCCACTGGGGTGCATCAAGGGTCTCACGACGTCATGGTGGAGGGGGTGCGGTCCCAGTCATCCGGCAGCCGGTCCCAGTCTGCGGGCAGCGTGGGAACCCGCCAGTGCGGATCGGGCCGCCAGTCCTCCCAGCCGTCCCGGAACGGCGCCCCCCACTCGCGGATCACCCCGACCGCCGCCCGTCCCGCCGCCCGCACCTGCCGGGCGGCGGCCGGGGTCATCAGGCCGACCTGCTGGGCCTGGGCGAACTCGTCCTCGTCGCGCCAGAGCCAGCTGTGGTCCGGGTAGACCGAGATGTCGAGGAAGTGGTCCTCGGAGTCGATGCCGCCGGCCCAGCGGGTCCGCGGTTCCTCCAGGTTCACGTACCAGCTGCGGAACTCCCAGCCCTGTTCCCAGAACAGCCAGACGGACCACGGTTCGCCGGGCCGGGCCAGCTTCAGCACCCCGTTGCCCAGCCAGGGCGAACGGGCGGTGGTACGCGGGGCCGTGTACCGGGTGGCGAGCGGCTCGGCGTGCACATCGGTGCCGTCCGCCAGCACCGGCTTCACGCACTCGGTGCCGGGGGCGACCCAGACGGCGAGCAGTTCGTCGGTGTCCTGGACGACGGTGACGGGGCGGCAGATGTGTACGGGGTTCGGGGTCCGGCCGGGCCCGGGGCCGTGCCGCAGCGGTCCGTTGCCACGGTAGCGCCACAGGATCTGATCACCCGGCGCCCAGCGCTCGGTCTCTCCGGTACCTGTCATGGAGAGATCTTAGAGATCGCACCCCGCTCCCGCAGCGATGCACGTCACGGGCGGGTCATACGCAGCACGTCCAGCGCCTCGTCGAGCTGTTCCACGGTGAGGTCACCGCGCTCGACATAGCCCGAGGCCAGCACCACTTCGCGGATGGTCCGGCGCTCGGCCAGGGACTTCTTGGCGACCTTCGCGGCCTCCTCGTAGCCGATGTACTTGTTCAGCGGGGTGACGACGGACGGTGAGGACTCCGCGTACTCCCTGGCCCGTTCCACGTTCGCCGTGATCCCGTCGACGGTACGGTCCGCGAGCAGCCGGGAGACGTTGGCGAGGAGCCGGACGGACTCCAGCAGGTTCTTCGCGATGACCGGGAGCATGACGTTCAGCTCGAAGTTGCCCGCGGCGCCCGCGACGGCCACCGTCGTGTCGTTGCCCGTCACCTGGGCGGCGACCATCAGCACGG
This sequence comes from Streptomyces sp. NPDC002809, assembly GCF_040295435.1. Classification (NCBI taxonomy): domain Bacteria; kingdom Bacillati; phylum Actinomycetota; class Actinomycetes; order Kitasatosporales; family Streptomycetaceae; genus Streptomyces; species Streptomyces sp. NPDC002809. The sequence goes on along the minus strand of NZ_JBEOVJ010000003.1, from coordinate 104,776 downwards.
CCTCGGGAATGACCGGATTCACCTTGCCCGGCATGATCGAGGACCCCGGCTGGAGGTCGGGGAGGCTGATCTCGGCCAGTCCGGTGCGCGGACCCGACGCCATCCAGCGCAGGTCGTTGGAGATCTTGGTGAGGGAGACCGCGATCGTGCGGAGCTGGCCGGAGGTCTCGACGAGCCCGTCCCGCGCGCCCTGCGCCTCGAAGTGGTCCCGGGCCTCGGTGAGTGGCAGCCCGGTGACGCGGGCGACCTCGGCGATGACGGCGGCGGAGAAGCCGGGCGGGGTGTTGATGCCGGTGCCGACGGCCGTGCCGCCCAGCGGCAGCTCGGCGAGGCGGGGGAGCGAGGCGCGCAGCCGCTCGATGCCGTAGCGGATCTGGGCGGCGTACCCGCCGAACTCCTGGCCCAGGGTGACGGGGGTGGCGTCCATCAGATGCGTACGCCCCGACTTCACCACCTCCGCGAACTCGGCGGACTTGCGCTCCAGTGCCGCCGCCAGATGGTCCAGGGCGGGGATCAGCTCCCCCGTCACCGCACCGGTCGCGGCGATGTGGATGGAGGAGGGGAACACGTCGTTGGAGGACTGCGAGGCGTTGACGTGGTCGTTGGGGTGGACCTCGCGGCCCAGGCGCTCGGTGGCGAGCGTGGCCAGGACCTCGTTGGTGTTCATGTTCGAAGAGGTGCCGGAGCCGGTCTGGAAGACATCGATCGGGAAGTGGGCGTCCCAGCGGCCCTCGGCGACCTCCGCCGCGGCCTCCTGAATGGCCCCGGCGATCTCCGGGTCGAGCACCTTCAGCTCGGCGTTCACCTTGGCCGCGGCCGCCTTCACGCGGGCCAGGGCCTCGATGTGGGCCCGCTCCAGGCGCTGTCCGGAGATCGGGAAGTTCTCCACGGCGCGCTGGGTCTGGGCCCGCCACTTCGCGTCCGCGGGGACCTTCACCTCACCCATCGAGTCGTGCTCGATGCGGTAGCCGTCGCCGGCCGTTGCGGTCTTTCCCTCGTCCGTCATCGTTCAACCTCCTGAAAAAGATGAGCACTTGTCTTGTTCTGTGTATTCCCAAGTTGTCTACCGACCAGTAAATACCGGGGGTAACCACAACCTCGGGAGGCGCAATGAGACGCACCGGATACCGACTCCGATGTACGGTCGCGGCCGTCGCGGCCATGGCGGCGGCGTTGGGCGGCATGACGGTCGCCGCCGGGCCGGCAGGGGCCGCCCAGCCCGGTACCACCAGTACCGCACTGCCGCCCGACCTGGAGGCCATCCGCGCCGCCGAAGCCACCAAGCTGTACGGCAACCCGGCCGAGCGCCCGCTCGCCGACCGCAAGACCGGACTCATCTCGCTCGGCGACAGCGAGATCTCGGGCGAGGGCGTCGGCACGTACGAGGCGGGCACCAACGGCCCCGACAACTGGTGCCACCGCTCACCCGACTCCGCCATCCACCGCACCGGGATCCCTGCCGACGTCACGTACAACGTCTCCTGCTCCGGCGCGTACACCGGGAACATCGTCATCGGCGGCTCGAAGCAGTACGCCGACGAACTCGTCCAGAGCGACAACCTCGCCATCAAGGCGCGCAACACCCGCATCAAGATGATCGTGCTGGTGGCGGGTGCCAACGACGACCTCCAGTTCGGCCCGGTCATGACGGACTGCGTCACGCGCTGGGTCCTCAGCCAGGGAACCTGTGAGCCCAAGTACGACGGCGGCTGGCAGGCCCGCGTCGACGGACTCGTGCCCAAGGTCGAGAAGACCGTGCGCGACCTGCGGACGGTCATGACCGGCGCCGGTTACGCCGACGCCGACTACAAGCTCGTCGTCATGGGCTACCCGAGCCCCATCGGCCCGGACTTCTACGACAACCCGAACTTCCCCGGCAAGCTTCCCGGCGGCTGCGCCGGATACGACTCCGACGCCGCCTGGGGCCGCAACACCGCCGTGCCCGCCTTCGAGCGCGGTATGCGCAAGGCCGCCGCCGACACCGGAGCCGTCTACCTGGACAACTCCCGGCTCTTCCACGGCCACGAGGTGTGCAGCGAGTCGACCTGGGCCCGCGGCCTGTTCATCGACCTCTCGCACTTCCCGCCGGACTCCAACTCCGTCCGGCAGTCCTTCCACCCGAACGCCGCCGGCCACGGCGCCTTCGCCTCCTGCCTGACCCAGATCTACGACTCGGGCCTGCGCGAGGCGAGCTGCGCCGACCCGGCGAGCACCGGGAAGCCCGTGCTCCAGGCGGCCGCCTGGGACGACGCCTTCAAGCCCCTGCGCGGCGAGGCGACGGGCAGCTGCCTGGACGTCCCCGCGTCGGTCACCCGCAACAACACGGGCGTCACCGGCTGGGAGTGCCACGGCGGGCGCAACCAGGGCTGGTGGTACGACTCCGCCACGAAGAACCTCCGCACCGAGCTGAGCCACGACCGCTGCCTGGACGTACCGGGCGCGAACTACAAGGCGGGCGCCGCCCTCATCCTCTACAACTGCTCGGGCGCTGCCAACCAGCAGTTCGTCCGGCAGGCGGGCACCCTGCGCCCGGCCGCCTCGACCGGGCTGTGCGCGACCCTGGCGGGGGCCCATGACCCGCTGAGGCTGCAGCCCTGCGACGGGAGCGCGAACCAGCGCTTCGCATAGGAGCCTGCTCCATGAGTACGGGGAGGAGCCGCACCCGGTTCCTCCCCGTACCCGTGCCCGTGTCCAGGGTCAGCCCGCGGTCACGAACGCGCCCAGGGTCAGCCCGCGGTCACGAACGCGCCCAGGATCGCCGCCAGGTGCCCCGGGTCGTCCGACCCGCACATCTCGCGCGCCGAGTGCATCGACAGGCCCGGCACCCCCACGTCGACGGTCTGCACGCCCAGCCGGGCCGCGGTGAGCGGACCGATCGACGTACCGCACGGCATCGCGTTGTTGGAGACGAACGGCTGCCACGGCGCGCCCGCCCGCTCGCAGGCCGACGCGAACACCGCGATCCCGGTCGAGTCCGTGGCGTAGCGCTGATTGACGTTGACCTTGACCGTGGGGCCGCCGTTGGGCAGCGGGTGGTGGTCGGGGTCGTGGCGCTCCGCGTAGTTGGGGTGGACCGCGTGCGCCATGTCGGCCGAGACGCAGAAGGCGCCGGCCAACGCCCGCGACCAGTCCTCGGGACTGCCGCCCCGGGCCGTGACGGAACGGCTGAGGACGTTCTCCAGCAGAGGGCTCTGCGCACCCGTGTCGGAGCCGCTGCCGACCTCCTCGTGATCGAAGGCCGCCAGGACCGGGATGTACGCGGGCTCCTCGGCCGAGGCCGCCGCGGCGGCCAGCGCCGTGACCCCCGCGTGCACCGACACCAGGTTGTCCAGCCGTGCGGACACCAGGAACTCCCGCTCCGCGCCCAGGTACCCGGGGGGCTGGATGTCGTGGAGCATCAGGTCCCAGCCGAGCACCTCGTCCGGCTCGGCCTTTGCCGCCGCCGCGACCCGGCGCAGCAGCGCCCCCTTCTCGGCGGTGCCGAGCGACCAGACCGGGGCGATGTGGCGCTGCCGGTCCAGTGCGAGGCCCTCGTTGACGGAACGGTCCAGGTGGATCGCCAGCTGGGGCACGCGCAGCAGCGGTTCGTCGATCTGGATGAGCCGGGAGTCGGTCCGGCCGCCGGGTCCGCGGAGGGCCAGTCGGCCGGAGATGCCCAGATCGCGGTCGAGCCAGGTGTTGAGCGGCACCCCGCCGTAGATCTCCACCGCGATCTGCCGCCAGCCGGCGGAGCTCGTGTCGGGGGTGGGCTTGATCCGCAGGTTCGGCGAGTCGGTGTGGGTGCCGATGATCCGGAACGGTGCGTGGGAGGGCGTGCCCTCGGGGGCGTACCAGGCGATCAGGGCGCCGCCGCGGACGACGAAACTGCCGCCCGTGGTGCCCGTCCAGTCGTCGGTGCCGCGCAGCTCACGGAAGCCGGCCTTCTCCAGGCGCTGGGCGGCGCTCGCCACGGCGTGGTACGGGGAGGGGCTGGCCCTGATGAAGGAGAGCAGGTCGTCGTTGTGGCTGCGGTGAGGGACCGGCGTCATGCGGTGTCCGCCTTTCCGGCAGTGGGACGGTGAGAGTGGCTCGGGCGTGAGGGGTTCGGAGGACGGGGTGTCGTGCTCCCGGCGTCCGGGCTGGGAGGTGGGGTGTTCGGGGGTGTGGGGGTGGGGGTGGGGGGTGTTCCGGGGTACGGGGGCGGGGGCGCAAGTCGCCGGGGATTTTGGACAACTCACCGCATCGGCCCGGTGTCCCGCAAGCCGCGTCGACGTCCACCTGCGCGAAAGCGGCGGTGCGGCCACCGCCTCGCGGGGTGGTGCGGAACCGTCCGGAGCGGCAGTGTGCGGTCCAGACCGCACGTCCGGGGGAGCGGCCTCGGGCGCCGCCCCCGCGTCCGAGGCGTGATCCGGCCGCACAGGTGGTGCGTGAGCCATCGGGCGGTGGTTCGTGAGATTGGCCGAATTTAGTCGTACGTGGAGCCGCTGCGCGGCCCGTCACGGCGTAGGCGGACTCGGCGCGGCCCTGCGCGGCCCTGCGCGGCCCTGCGCGGCCCTGCGCGGCCCTGCGCGGACCGGTCATTCGGACCGGGGACACCGCCGCCACCAGCAGGGTCGCGCCGTGGGACGGCCGAGGACGGTCAGCGGGCCGACGCGGTAGAGGGGCATCTCGACGAGGTCCGTCCCGGTGCCGAAGCCGAGGTACTCCACCGTCGCGGTGAGACCGAAGGCATGGGCACGCAGTCCGCTCCCCGCACCACGCCCCCTGCAGCCCGCAGCGTCGGCGGACGCGACGTGTACGAGACCTCCTTGAGCCGGTCGGCGGCTCGGGCGACCAGAGCCGTCACGGCTGCGGCGACCGGTAGACCTGTCGGCCGCCTGCCGGACATTTGTCCAGGGCGTGGCGCTTTTCCCGGTGAGCCGGGCGAACGGACCACCCCCGGCCCGTCATCTCGTGGACAAACAGGTTGAGAGAACAGGTCGAGAGAACAGGTCGAGCGAACGGGTCGGGCAAACAGGTCGGGCGCGGTCGTATTCAGGAACACGCCGTACGGAGAGACGGCGTAGCCGGTCACCCGAAATCGATAACGTCGCTTCCCGTGCGGGAAGTTGAACGATTCGGTGGTGGGCCGGTCGACGGAGTGACCGGTGCCGGCAGTCGCCTCTCCACGTTGTCGCGGGGAGCGGCTCTCCGCCGTCGTCCCGTTTACGCAAAGGCAATGCGCACACGAGTGAAGGGCGGTCATCCCGCCCGCGGGGCAGGCGATTGCCACGAATCGCCGGTGTCGCCTGCGGACGGTCGCTGGACCGTCCACCGAAGGGCGCCGCACGCTGCGTGCAACCGCCACCACGCTCTCCGTCTTCGGGACACGGGCGGAGGCCGCCGAGCACTGGCTGGCACCGGCTGCCGTGCCCGAGCCGGCCGTCTCGTCGCGGCCTCGGGGCTGCCGGACGGCTGAGGGGCGTCCCGGCCGCGGCCGGGACGCCCCTCAGGACCTGTCTGGCCGTCAGCCGAGGCCGGGGCCGCGCACCGGGATGCTGGTGAACGTCGGGGCGGGGGCCGGCTCGGTGAAGAAGTCGTTGCCCTTGTCGTCGACGACGACGAACGCCGGGAAGTCCTCGACCTCGATCCTCCAGACCGCCTCCATGCCGAGCTCCTCGTACTCGACGACCTCGACCTTCTTGATGCAGTCCTGGGCGAGGCGGGCCGCCGGGCCGCCGATCGAGCCGAGGTAGAAGCCGCCGTGCGCGTCGCACGCGTCGGTGACCTGCTGGGACCGGTTGCCCTTCGCCAGCATCACCTTGGAGCCGCCCGCCGCCTGGAACTGCGCGACGTAGCTGTCCATCCGGCCGGCCGTCGTCGGACCGAAGGAACCGGAGGCGTAACCCTCGGGCGTCTTCGCCGGTCCCGCGTAGTACACCGGGTGGTCCTTCAGGTACTGCGGCATCTCCTCGCCCGCGTCCAGCCGCTCCTTGATCTTGGCGTGCGCGATGTCGCGCGCCACGACCAGCGGGCCGGTCAGGGAGAGCCGGGTCTTGACCGGGTACTTGGTCAGCTCGGCGAGGATGTCGTCCATCGGGCGGTTGAGGTCGATCTTCACGACGTCCCCCGCCTCGTCGAGGTGCTCGTCGGTGGTGTCGGGGAGGAAGCGGGCCGGGTCCTTCTCCAGCTGCTCCAGGAAGACGCCCTCGGCGGTGATCTTCGCGGTGGCCTGGCGGTCGGCCGAGCAGGACACGGCGATGGCGACGGGCAGCGAGGCGCCGTGCCGGGGGAGACGGACCACGCGCACGTCGTGGCAGAAGTACTTGCCGCCGAACTGCGCCCCGATGCCGATCTTCTGCGTCAGCTCGAAGACCTTCTCCTCCAGCTCCTTGTCCCGGAATCCGTGACCGGTGGGGGAGCCCTCGGCGGGCAGCTCGTCCAGGTAGTGCGCGGAGGCGTACTTCGCGGTCTTCAGCGCGAACTCGGCGGACGTACCGCCGACGACGATGGCCAGGTGGTACGGCGGGCAGGCGGCCGTGCCCAGGGAGCGGATCTTCTGCTCGAGGAACTTCATCATGGAGGCCTCGTTGAGGACCGCCTTGGTCTCCTGGAAGAGGAACGACTTGTTGGCCGAGCCGCCGCCCTTTGCCATGAAGAGGAACTTGTACGCGCCTCCGTCGGTCGCGTACAGCTCGATCTGCGCCGGGAGGTTCGAGCCGGTGTTCTTCTCGTCCCACATGTTCAGCGGTGCCATCTGCGAGTAGCGCAGGTTGAGCTTGGTGTACGCGTCGAAGATGCCGTGCGACAGCGCCTCCTCGTCACCGCCCGCCGTCAGCACGTTCTGCCCGCGCTTGCCCATGACGATCGCGGTACCGGTGTCCTGGCACATGGGCAGAACACCCGCGGCGGCGATGTTCGCGTTCTTCAGCAGGTCGAGCGCGACGAACTTGTCGTTGGACGACGCCTCGGGGTCGTCCACGATCCGTCGCAGCTGCGCCAGGTGCGCAGGCCGCAGATAGTGCGAGATGTCGTGCATGGCCTCGGCGGCCAGGGTGCGCAGCGCCTCCGGCTCGACCTTGAGGAACGTCCGTCCGTCGGCCTCGAAGGTGGACACACCCTCGGCGGTGACCAGGCGGTACGGCGTGGTGTCCTCTCCCAGGGGGAGCAGATCGGAGTACGCAAACTCTGGCATTACGGCCATTCCTCACTCGGCAGACAGCGGCTGACCTCCCTTGGGCAGCGCACCCACCAGGGTAGGACCCCGCGGGCGCGGTGGGTCTGTGAGGTAGGGCTCACCGGATCCGGACGCGCGCCCGGCGGAACGGATCGCGATACACGTGCGCGCCGCGCCCGGCCGCCCACTAGTCGCGATCTATCGCGTTTGGGTACGCTGGGTCGGTGGACCTCGAAAAGCACCCCCAACAGCCCACCGCGCGGGCGGAATCCGACGTCATCCGCGCCTCCGACGCGGACCGCGACCGGATCGCGGACATCCTGCGCGATGCGATGGCCGAGGGCCGGCTGACCGCCGACGAGCATGCCGAGCGGGTCGATTCCGTCTACCGCGCCAAGACCGTCGGGGAACTCGAACCGTTGGTACGGGACCTGCCGACGCCGGGCGGCACCCCCAGGGCCGTCGGTGCCACGTACAGCAGCACCCCTGAGGCGCCGACGGGTCCCGTCGACAACCTCGTGGCGATCTTCAGCAGTGCCAGTCGCAAGGGGCGCTGGCGGGTCAGCGGGCGGATGAACGCGTTCTCGTTGTTCGGCAGCGTGGAAATCGATCTGACCGAGGCTCTTTTCGGCCAGCGGCTCACCGTGATCAACGCGACCTCCATCTTCGGAAGTGTGGAGATCAGGGTTCCCGAGAACATCTCGCTGCGTGGCAACGGCTCGGGAATTTTCGGCAATTTCGAAGTCGTCACACTGGAATCGGTGGACCCGGAGGCCCCTGTGGTGGCCGTCAACGGATATTCGGTGTTCGGCAGCGTCGAGGCGAAGCCCAAGCGTGGCAAGTTCCTTGCGGATCTGCAGGACAGGCTGCGCAAGCATCTCGGTCACTGAGGCGGGAGTGCGACGGCGCGCAGTGGTGCGAGGGGGCGTGGATTCGGACGGAAATATGCTCGACCGCAATTCCGCGGTCCGGAACTGAGTGCCACTCAGTGCATAGGCGTGCGTACAGCGGGTAGGGAGTGCTGCATCGTCTCTCGCTCGCGAAGCCGTCGTCAGGAGTGGACCGTGCTGCAACTGCCGCATCAGCCCCTGCAGGTCGCCGCCATCCCTCCCCAGCGGATCCCCGCTAGGGAGGACCAGGCCGGCCCCTGGCACTCGGAGGCGGTGTGCCGCCGGGATGAAGCCGGGCTGTTCTTCGCCCCGTCGAAGGAGCCGACTGCTGCCCGACTGTCGCGCGAGGAGTCCGCGAAGCGGGTCTGCGCGCGCTGCCCCGTGATGATCGAATGCCGGGAACACGCCTTGGTGCAACCGGAGCCCTACGGAGTGTGGGGCGGCCTCACAGCTGCCGAACGCCGGGTGGCGCTCGCCCGCCGAAGGCGGCGCGAGGCCGAGCTCAAGGCATCCGGCGCGACCGGCCACATCGCCGCGGCCGGCTGACAGGTCCGGTCGGTCACTCGCTCTACGCCCGTCCCCGTCGTCGTCCACCCGGCCCGGACCCGCCTGCTCGAAGAGGCGCCCCCACCGCACATGGGGGGCGCCTCTTCGAGCGGACGGGCCGGGGCAGGAGGGCGGGCGCGGTACGCACCCGGGCCCGGGAAGGGGTGCTACTTCGCGCGGTCGAAGTCGATCGCGCTGTAGGCGCGCAGCTTCGACAGCCGGTGGGTGGAGTCGATCTTCCGGATGGTGCCCGACTTGGAGCGCATGACGATCGACTCGGTGGTCGCCGTCTCCGCGCGGTAGCGCACGCCACGCATCAGTTCGCCGTCCGTGATGCCGGTCGCCACGAAGAACACGTTGTCGCCGCTGACCAGGTCGTCCGTGGACAGCACCCGGTCCAGGTCGTGACCGGCGTCCAGGGCGCGCTGCCGCTCCGCCGCGTCCTTCGGCCAGAGCTTGCCCTGGATGACACCGCCCAGGCACTTTATGGCGCAGGCCGAGATGATGCCTTCGGGCGTGCCGCCGATCCCCATGAGCAGGTCGACGCCGGTGCCCTCGCGGGCGGCCATGATCGAGCCCGCGACGTCGCCGTCGGAGATGAACTTGATCCGGGCGCCGGTCTCCCGGATCTCCTTGACGATGCCCTCGTGGCGGGGGCGGTCCAGGATGACGACGGTGACGTCCTCGGGCATGGAGTTCTTCGCCTTGGCGACCCGGCGGATGTTCACCGAGACGGGGGCGTTGATGTCGACGAAGTCGGCGGCCTCGGGGCCGGTGACCAGCTTGTCCATGTAGAAGACGGCGGACGGGTCGAACATCGCGCCCCGGTCGGCCGCGGCCAGCACGGCGATCGCGTTCGGCATGCCCTTGGCGTTCAGGGTCGTGCCGTCGATCGGGTCGACGGCGATGTCGACCTCGGGGCCGGTGCCGTCGCCGACGCGTTCGCCGTTGAACAGCATGGGCGCTTCGTCCTTCTCGCCCTCGCCGATGACGACGATGCCGTTCATCGACACGGTGGAGACGAGGGTCCGCATGGCCTTCACGGCGGCACCGTCGGCGCCGATCTTGTCCCCGCGGCCGACCCAGCGCCCGGCGGCCATGGCGGCCGCCTCGGTGACCCGGACGAGCTCCAGGGCGAGGTTGCGGTCGGGGGCCTCCGGGGAGACTTCGAGCTGGGACGGCAGATGATGCTCGGACATCGGAGCGCACCTTTCTGTACGACGACGACCGGATGAGGGTGATGTGACTCTATCGTCAGGTCGATAAAATGAGCAGACCGGGTCACGAATGAGCGGCCGCGCTCGATCCGATCCCTCGATCCGATCCCTCGATCAGGTCTCTCGATCCGGTCCCGCGATTCGGTCGCGAACGGGCTGATGCGACGATGGGCGCGTGGCAAGCAAGCGAGGCAAGCAGACAGTGCGGGACATGTTCCTGTCGTTGGCGGTGATCGCCGCGGTGGCGGGGGTCGTCTACATCTTCGTTCCGCACGACGACAAGGCCGATCCGGTCAAGGCGGTCGACTACCGGGTCGAGCTCCTGACCGCGCGGCGCGCGGCCCCGTACCCGGTGGCCGCTCCGAGCGGTCTGGCACAGGACTGGAAGCCCACCTCGGTCGGTTACGACCGTGCGGCGGGCGACAGTTGGCACCTGGGCTTCCTCGACCCGGACGGCAAGTACGTCGCGGTGGAGCAGTCCACGTCCCCGGCGAAGACGTACGTCACCGAGGTCAGTCAGAAGGCGAAGGACACCGGCCGCACGCAGCAGGTGGCGGGGGAGACCTGGCAGCACTGGGAGGGCCCGAAGTACGACGCCCTCGTGCGCCAGGACAAGGGTGCGACCACGGTCGTGACCGGGTCCGCCTCGACGGAGCGACTGGCGGAGATGGCTGCGTCGCTCAAGACGTCCTGACTGCCGCACTGCGGCGGGTGCACATGAGGAAGGCCCTGGAGCACCTGCTCCAGGGCCTTCCTCATGTGCCGCGCGTGCCCGTGTGGGCGGCGGGGCTCAGACGGTCTTGACGACCTCGTCGAACGCGAGACGCGGCGAGCGGGGGAACCATGCGTCCTCGCCCGGCTTGCCGATGTTGACGACCATCAGCACGTTGTGGTCGCCGTCGAGGAACTCCTTCTCGATGCCCGCGGCGTCGTAGCCGGTCATCGGGCCTGCGGCCAGGCCGGCGGCGCGGACGCCGATGATGAAGTAGGCGGCCTGCAGGGCGGCGTTCAGCGTGGCGGCCGACTCGCGGACCGGGCGCTCGGAGAAGAACATGTCCTTGGCCTGCGGGAAGTGCGGCAGCAGGGCCGGGAGCTCCTCGTGGAACTCGTTGTCCGCGGCCAGGATCGCGACCAGCGGAGCGGCCGAGGTCTTGGGCTGGTTGCCCTCGGCCATGTGCGGGACCAGGCGGGCGCGGGCCTCGTCCGAACGGACGAGGATGACGCGCAGCGGCGACTGGTTGAACGCGGTCGGGCCGTACTTGACCAGGTCGTAGATCGCCTGGACCTGCTCATCGGTCACCGGCTCGTCGGTGAAGGTGTTGGCGGTGCGGGCCTCACGGAAGAGGAGGTCCTGGGCGGCGGGGTCAAGAACGAGGGACATCTTGCGTATTACCTTCCGGACGTACACGGGGGATCAAGCAACATCGATCACGGTACGGGAGAGGTAGGTTAACTTTCAACTAAAGCGGGATGGGAGTGACTCACTCCACAGCGCGGGCGTCTTGCGTCGTTTCGCCCGTCTGTGCCGACGGGCCCCTGCCCCTGCCCCTGCGCCAGAGCCACGGCGCCGCGCATCCGGTACCGCACCTCTCGGGCCGCCCCGCCGGGCCCGTGCCTCCGGCCCCATATCTGTGGGGCCGGACCTGTGGGGCCATACCTCGGGGCGTGCTTCCGCGCGTACGTCAGCCCGCGTCGTCCGCCGTGTCCCCGGCGTCTCCCGCAGGGTCGGCAGGTCGTGCCAGTGCCGCGTCGAGACGGGCGCGCGCGCCCTCCAGCCAGTGCCGGCACACCTTCGCCAGCTCCTCGCCGCGCTCCCACAGCGCGAGGGAGTCCTCCAGCGAGGTCCCGCCCGCCTCCAGCCGGCGCACCACTTCGATCAGCTCGTCGCGCGCCTGCTCGTACCCGAGCGTGCCCGTGGCCGCAGCCGTCGTCCCGTCGTCCGTCATGTGATCCACCTTATGCGTCGGCATGTCCGTCACTTCCGGCCCCGGCCGGCCTTCGGGCGCCCGTGCACGCGCCCGGAAGGTGTTGCGCGCTCGGCGATGTCGCTCACTCGGCGACCCGCACCACGAATTCGCCGCCCGACACCCGGGCCCGCAGCGCGTCCCCGGCGGCGCCCGCGTCGGCCGGGTCCCGGACCACGTGCCCGTCCGCCCGCTGGAGCACCGCGTACCCGCGCTCAAGAGTCGCCGCCGGCGACAGCGCGACCACCCGGGCCCGGGTGTGGGCGAGCTCCGAGTCCGCGCGGTCCAGCAGATGGCCCAGCACCCGCCGCCCGCGCCCGATCAGCGCGTCGATCTCCGAGGCGCGCTCGTCCACCATCCGCTGCGGGTGCTCCATGGAAGGCCGCCCCAGCGCGTGGGCCAGGCCCCGCTCCTCCCGGTCGAGCAGCCCCCGTACCGTCCGCAGCGCCCGGTCCCGCAGCTGCTGCACCCGGTCCAGCTCCTCGCCCACATCGGGCACGATCTTCTTCGCCGCGTCCGTGGGCGTGGAGGCCCGCACGTCGGCGACGAGGTCGAGCAGAGGGGAGTCCGGCTCGTGCCCGATCGCCGAGACGACCGGGGTGCGGCAGGCGGCGACCGTACGGATCAGCTCCTCGTCCGAGAACGGCAGCAGGTCCTCCACACTGCCCCCGCCGCGCGCCACGACGATCACGTCCACCTCGTCGACGGCGTCGAGCTCCTTGACCGCGCGGACCACCTGGTTCACCGCGTGCACCCCCTGCACCGCGGTGTTGCGCACCTCGAAGCGGACGGCGGGCCACCGGCGGCGCGCGTTCTCCAGCACATCGCGCTCGGCCGCCGACGCGCGTCCGCAGACGAGCCCGATCAGCTGGGGCAGGAAGGGCAGCGGCTTCTTGCGGTCGAGCGCGAAGAGGCCCTCCGAGGCCAGGGATTTCTTGAGCTGCTCCAGCCGGACCAGCAGCTCGCCGATGCCGACCGGCCGGATCTCCGTGGCCCGCAGTGAGAGCTGGCCGCGGGGCGCGTACCACTCGGGCTTCGCGAGGACGACGACCCGCGCCCCCTCCGTCACCACGTCCGCGATCCGGTCGAAGGCCTGCCGGAAGCACGTCACGCTCACCGAGATGTCGTGCGACGGGTCGCGCAGTGTCAGGAACACCACTCCGGCACCCGGCCGCCGCGACAGCTGAGTGATCTGCCCCTCGACCCAGACGGCGCCGAGCCTGTCGATCCAGCCACCGATCAGCCGTGACACGTCACCGACGGGCAGCGGAGCTTCCGGGGAAGTTTGGAGGGCCATGCGAGCGAGCGTATCCGTCGGCACCGACAAGAGGGCGGCCGCGCGGCAAGGACCGGGCCGGGCCTCGCCGCACGGCCGCGCGGCCGGGACCGGACAGCGCCCCGCACGGCCGCGTGGCGAAGAGCATGCCCAGTGCCCCGCACGGCCGAGCCGTCCCTCACCGCACGGCGGGGGCCGGGCCCGAGCCGTTCCTCGTCCCTCACGCCATCGGGCCCGAACCGTCCCTCACGTCACCCACCCGGCGCCCGCGTTGCAACACCAGCACCACCAACCCCACCGCCAGCCAGCACGCGCCCACCACCTGAGCGCTCGTCGTCGCCTCAACGATCACCGCGATCAGCACCCCGGCACCCACCACCGGGATCAGGACGTGCCGCCACCAGACCGGCGGCCCCTCCATCCGCCGCACCGCGAACCAGCCGACCACCGACGCGTGGAGCAGGACGAACGCGGTCAGCGCCCCGACGTCCACCACCGACACCAGGTGATCCAGACCGTCGTCCCGCCGGGCCGCCCACACCGCCGCGACCAGCGTCACGACCGCCGCGATCAGGATCGCGATCCGCGGCACCCCCGAGCTCGGATCGACCTTGGACAGCAGCGCGGGCAGTCGGCGCTCCCGTGCCATCGCGAACAGCAGCCGCCCCGCGGCTGCCTGCCCCGCCAGTGCCGCGAACGCCGCCCCGATCGCCTTGCTGACGGCCACCAGATCGTGCAGCCAGGACCCGACCGCGGAATCCACCGTGTCGTAGAACGCCGATCCCTGCGCGGCCGGATCGGCGGCCAGCTCCGCCGACGTCATCGGCTCGAGGAGCGCGGCCAGATATCCCTGTGCCACGAACAGCACCCCCGCGAGCACCAGGCAGAACAGCACCGCCCGCGCCACCTTCTCCGAACCGCCCGTCACCTCCTCCGCGAACGAGGCGATGGCATCGAAGCCCAGATACGAGAGCACCGCCACGGACACCGCGCCCAGCACCGCCGCCGCGGAGAACCCGGAATCCCCGGTGAGCGGCGTCAGCCAGCCGCGCTGCGCCCCGTCCTGTACGAGTACCACCACCGCGGACACCATGAACACCAGCAGCACCACGATCTCCATCGCGAGCACCGCGAAACCGACCCGGGCCGCGGCCCGCACGCCCCAGAGGTTGAGCAGGGTGGTGAGGACCACCGCCAGCGCGGTCCACACCCACCGCGACACCTCTGGCACCAGCGAATTCATCGCGATCCCGGAGAAGAGATAGGCGACCGCGGGGATCAGCAGGTAGTCGAGCATCGCCATCCACCCGGCGATGAAACCCGGCCCCTCACCGAGCCCCTTGCGCGCGTACGCGAAGACGGAACCCGCCAGGGGGGCCACCCGCACCATCTGGGCGTAACTGAAGGCGGTGAAGGCCATGACGACGGTCGCGGCGATGTACACCAGCGCCACGGCCCCGTCGGACTTCGCGTCGAGGGTGCCGAAGACGCCGACGGGGGCCATCGGGGCGATGAAGAGGAGCCCGTAGACGACCAGGTCGCGGAATCCCAGGGTCCGCCGCAGCCCCGCGCGGTCCGTGGTGCTGCCGCTGTCGCCGCCGCCGCTGCCGTCGCCGCCGGAATCCGTACCGCTGCCGGCCATGAGCCCTCCGTTGGTCGCGTGAAGATCAGTCTCCCGACCCCGCCGTCCCCGCGCCTGTTCGGTACGGCCTTACGATGGGACGCATGACTGCTACGACACCCCGCCGCGTCCTGCTCGCCGCTCCCCGTGGCTACTGCGCGGGCGTGGACCGTGCCGTGATCGCCGTGGAGAAGGCCCTGGAGCAGTACGGCTCCCCGGTCTACGTTCGCCACGAGATCGTCCACAACAAGTACGTCGTACAGACCCTGGAGAAGAAGGGCGCGATCTTCGTCGAGGAGACGGCGGAGGTCCCCGAGGGCTCGATCGTCATGTTCTCCGCGCACGGCGTCGCACCGACCGTGCACGAGGAGGCGGCCGAGCGGAAGCTCGCCACGATCGACGCGACCTGCCCCCTCGTCACCAAGGTCCACAAGGAGGCCGTCCGCTTCGCGCAGGACGACTTCGACATCCTCCTGATCGGCCACGAGGGCCACGAGGAGGTCATCGGCACCTCCGGCGAGGCCCCCGACCACATCACCCTGGTCGACGGCCCCGAGGACGTCGCGAACGTCGAGGTGCGCGACCCCTCCCGGGTCGTCTGGCTCTCCCAGACCACGCTCTCGGTCGACGAGACGATGGAGACCGTCGGCGCGCTCAAGGAGAAGTTCCCGCTCCTGATCTCGCCGCCCAGCGACGACATCTGCTACGCCACGCAGAACCGCCAGATCGCGGTGAAGCAGATGGGTGCGGACGCCGACCTGGTGATCGTCGTCGGCTCGAAGAACTCCTCGAACTCGGTCCGTCTGGTCGAGGTCGCGCTCGGCGCGGGTGCGGGCGACTCCCACCTCGTCGACTCCGCCGACGAGATCGACGAGGCCTGGCTGGAGGGCGTCTCCACGGTCGGGGTCACCTCCGGCGCGTCCGTTCCCGAGGTGCTGGTCGACGGGGTCCTGGCCTGGCTGTCCGAGCGGGGCTTCGAGGACGTGGAGATCGTCAAGGCGGCCGAGGAGTCCATCGTGTTCTCACTGCCCAAGGAGCTCCGCCGCGACCTGCGCGCGGAGGCGGCGGCCCTGTCCGCGGAATAGGGCCTGGCGGGGCGTTCGCGGGAGCAGCACGCGTCCGTCCGGTTTTCCGTTCCAGGAAGTGAGCGGCGCCCGGTGCCCGTACCGTGGATCACATGGAGATCTTCGGCGTGGATATCGGCGGATCCGGGATCAAGGGTGCTCCCGTGGACCTGGACCGCGGAGACCTGGCGCAGGAACGCCACAAAGTACTCACCCCGCACCCCGCCACTCCCAAGGACGTGGCGGCGAGCGTGGCCGAGGTCGTCGGCCACTTCGACTGGAAGGGGCCGGTGGGCATCACCTTCCCGGGTGTCGTCACCGACGGCCTGACCCGTACCGCGGCCAATGTCGACAAGGGCTGGGTCGACCTGGACGCCCGCACCCTGCTCGGCGACAAGCTCGGCCTCCCGGTCACCGTCCTGAACGACGCGGACGCGGCCGGTATCGCCGAGATGACCTTCGGCGCGGGCCGGGACCGCAAGGGCACGGTCATCGTGCTGACGCTCGGTACGGGGATCGGCAGCGCCCTATTCATCGACGGCCGGCTGGTGCCCAACACGGAGCTGGGCCATCTGGAGCTGCACGGCCACGACGCGGAGAAGCACGCCTCCACCAAGGCCAAGGAGGACGAGGACCTGAGCTGGCACCACTGGGCTCACCGGGTGCAGAAGTACCTGGCCCATGTGGAGATGCTGTTCTCGCCCGAGCTGTTCATCATCGGCGGCGGGGTCAGCCGCAAGGCCGAGAAGTTCCTGCCGCTCATCGAGCACGTGCGGGCCGAGATGGTGCCCGCGGAACTGCAGAACAACGCGGGCATCGTGGGTGCGGCGATGGCGGCTGCGGGCCGCTGAGGCGCCTCGGGTCCTCCGGTCCTCGGGCGGCCCTCGGGGACAGAGGCGGCTGCGGGCTGCCGAGCTGCCTCCGGCTTCTCCGGTCCTCCGGGGCAGTCCTCAGCGCTGGGACGGGCGCCGCGGGGTGCGTCCGGCGGGCCGCGGCGACGGTGACGGCTGCCCGGCCGGCCGCGCGGTCTGCGCGGCCAGCAGCATCCGCCGCTGCCTGGCCCGCATCAGGCGGACCTTCCGTACGGTCGCGATGAGACCGGCCACGAGCGTGCCGCCGTACAGCCAGCCGGCGTGGACCGCGAGCGCCGTGACGACAGCCATGGTCTGTCCGCCGAAGCCGCCCGTGCCGCCGGAGATCGGGATGATGCCGACGGCGAACGCGATCGGCACGCTGATCGGCGCGGTCACCAGGTCGGCTGGCCGCACCCAGAGCGCGGTCAGCGCGCTGACCGGCAGGAACAGCACACCGAACACGGCGGACGAGGCGTCGAACAGCAGCCAGTCCGCGCAGCCGATCACGAACATGACGGCGGCCGCGAAGAGCCCGGCTCCGATACCGGTCAGCCGGGGATTGGGCAGCCGCCGCAAGGCGAGCACGGCAGGCGCCACCGGGCGGGCCCGGCCTGCCGGCGCCCTCGTCACTCGGTAGACGGCCGCGCTGTCGGCGACTGATCCCTCGGATCCCCCGGCTTCCTTCGTCCCGAGCGGGGACAGGGGGGCCGGCCGGGTCTGCCTGCGCTGCGGGGGACGTGTCCTGTGCTGCTCCACCGGGACAACGTAGGTCGCCGGACGGGCGGAAGCGGGTGCGGGACACGCGCTTTGGTCGACCTTGGCGACGAGTTCGATGCCACACGGCCCAACGGGAACCGATTCCGCCCTGATTTCCGCCCCCGCCCCTCACCTGGACCGCCTACGGGACCGGCACCGATTCCGTACCCGCCCCGACCCGTGACCGGCCGCCCGCCCCCGCCCGTAAACTGGAGAATCGGCCCACCCGGGCCCGACGTCCATTCGAGCCCGTCCACCCCCTAGGGAAGTCGCCACCGTGTCGCTCACGATCGGAATCGTCGGTCTGCCGAATGTCGGCAAGTCGACCCTTTTCAACGCCCTGACCAAGAACGACGTGCTGGCGGCCAACTACCCGTTCGCCACGATCGAGCCGAACGTCGGCGTCGTCGGGGTCCCCGACCCGCGGCTGAACACGCTCGCGAAGATCTTCGGCTCCCAGAAGCTGCTCCCGGCGACGGTCGACTTCGTCGACATCGCGGGCATCGTGCGCGGTGCGAGCGAGGGCGAGGGCCTGGGCAACAAGTTCCTCGCGAACATCCGTGAGTCGGACGCGATCTGCCAGGTCATCCGCGCCTTCAAGGACGAGAACGTCGTCCACGTCGACGGCAAGGTCTCGCCCAAGGACGACATCGAGACGATCAACACCGAGCTGATCCTCGCCGACCTCCAGTCCGTCGAGAAGGCCGTCCCCCGCCTCACCAAGGAGGCCCGCCTCCAGAAGGAGAAGGTGGCGGTCCTGGCCGCGGTCGAGGAGGCCCAGAAGATCCTGGAAGCGGGCGACACCCTCTTCCACGCGGGCATCACCGCCGGCACCGAGAAGGGCCGCCTGCTCCACGAGCTGCACCTGCTGACCACCAAGCCCTTCCTCTACGTCTTCAACGTCGACGAGGACGAGCTGGTCGACGAGGACTTCAAGAACGAGCAGCGCGCCCTGGTCGCCCCGGCCGAGGCCATCTTCCTGAACGCCAAGATCGAGTCCGAGCTGATCGAGCTCGACGACGACGAGGCCCTGGAACTCCTCCAGTCGATGGGCCAGGAGGAGCCCGGCCTCGCCACCCTCGGCCGCGTCGGCTTCGACACCCTCGGTCTGCAGACCTACCTCACGGCAGGCCCGAAGGAGACCCGCGCCTGGACGATCAAGAAGGGCGCCACGGCCCCCGAGGCGGCCGGTGTGATCCACACCGACTTCCAGAAGGGCTTCATCAAGGCGGAGATCATCTCCTTCGACGACCTGGTCGAGACGGGCTCGGTCGCCGAGGCCCGCGCCAAGGGCAAGGCGCGCATGGAGGGCAAGGACTACGTCATGCAGGACGGGGACGTGGTGGAGTTCCGCTTCAACGTGTGAGCGCGTGAAGCAGCGCCGCGTCGGCTGTGTGGCGTACATGCAGGTCGGAAGGGGCCCGATTCCTTGGAGTCGGGCCCCTTCGCTTCTTCGTACGGGGATGGCCTGCCCGGCCGACGGCGGAGTGTCCCGCCTCGCGCAGGTCCGCCCCGTGGAGCACCGGAGGATGCCCGTCCCGTGGTGTCAGTCCTCGCGGCCGCTCATCCCGCAGCCGTGCTGCGCATGTTCTGCGCCGTCGGCTTCGGGCGCGCCGCCCATCATGCGGAGCATGCCCATGCCGCCGGTGCGGACGAACCGGATCAGGAGTGCGGCGGCCAGGGCCAGGAAGACGATGTTCAAGTAGGTCGTGTAGTTCCAGGTGATCCCCCCTCCCTCCCCGGGGATCCTGGCGTCGGCCCGGTCGGGTACGAGGCCGAGGCCGCCGAAGACGAGCTCGACGATGTATCCGGCGATGACCATGGCGACGTAGAAGGTGCCGAAGAGGAACAGGGCCGTCCTCGCCCCGTAGTACTTCCGGTAGATGTTGAGGATCGGCAGGATCAGCAGGTCGCCGAAGATGAACGCGATGACGCCTCCGAAGCTGATCCCGCTCTTCCACAGCACCAGGGCGAGCGGCACATTGCCGACGGAGCAGACGGACGAGACGCTCGCGACCAGCGGGCCGATGAGCGGGCCCCACAGTTTCGAGGCCAGCGGGTGATCCTCGAAGAAGAAGGCGCGCCAGAACGAGTCGGGGACCCAGGCGGCGACGGCGCCGGCGATGAGCAGCCCGATCACCAGGTCGCGCAGGATCGCCGCCCATTCCATGACGAAGACGTTGCTGGTGGCGGTGAAGCCCTCGCGGGACAGCAACCGCTGTGAGAAGGACCCCTTGCGCTGGACGGACATGTCCATCGCTGCGTGGCCCTCCATCGAACCGGCGAGTCCTCGGTCGGCCTGCTCGCGTGCCTGGCGAAGGAGCCGGTCGCGCAGGAACAGCCGGAACAGCACGGCCACGAAGACGATCATGAGGGGGCCGCCGACGAATTCCGCCGCGGTGAACTGCCAGCCCATCAACAGGGCGAGGATGACTCCCAGTTCGATGACCAGGTTGGTGGAGGCCAGTTCGAAGGCCATTGCCGCGGTGAAGTTCGCGCCCTTGCGGAACAGGGAGCGGGCCAGGGCGACCGCGGCGTACGAGCAGGAGGAGGAGGCCGCGCCGAGGCCGGCGGCGATGGCGAGAGTGCGGGGGCGGTCGTCGCCGAGCAGGGAGACGACCGTGGATTTTCGGACGACAGCCTGGACGACGGCGGACAGGGCGAAGCCCAGGATCAGGGCCCAGGCCATTTCCCAGGCCATGGAACCGGCGACCGTCAGTGCGTGCAGCACGGCGTGGATCATCCCTGAACCCTTCCAAGGCGGCAGCGTCGGAGGGCTCACCGACACGTGGCGCCGGAGCGGTGTCGTGGAGCGGGCGGGCGTGGGGGCGCCACATGGCTGAGCCCCCGTGGGCCCGATCGGGGCGCCGCCCGTGCCCGATCGTGCCGCCCGTGCCGCCCGTGCCCGCCCGTGCCCGCCCGTGCCGCCCGTGCCCGCCCGTGCCCGCCCGTGCCGCCCGTGCCCGCCCGTGCCCGCCCGTGCCGCCCGTGCCGGACGTGCCGCCCGTGCCGCCCGTGCCCGCCCGTGCCCGCCCGTGCCGCCCGTGCCGGACGTGCCGCCCGTGCCGCCCGTGCCCGCCCGTGCCGTCCGTGCCGTCCGTGCCGTCCGTGCCGTCCGTGCCGGACGTGCCGTCCGTGCCGGACGTGCCGTCCGTGCCGCCCGTGCCGGACGTGCCGGACGTGCCGTCCGTGCCGGACGTGCCGGACGTGCCGGACGTGCCGTCCGTGCCGCCCGTGCCGGACGTGCCGCCCGTGCCGGACGTGCCGCCCGTGCCGGACGTGCCGCCCGTGCCGGACGTGCCGCCCGTGCCGCCCGTGTGTCGCTCGCCGTAGCCCGTTCCCGGGGGGTGAAGATGGCGGCGCCGGCCGCCCCGGGGAGCGGTGCTCCGTGACGAGGCCGACTCCACCGGTTGCAGCGGCTCGGACGGGTGTGGACGGGTGCGGGGGGTCCGCCGGGACCGTGTGAACTCCGCCACTTCGGCCGGTGTGGCGGAGTTCACTTCGGCCAAGTGCGCCGTCCTGGACGGCGGCTTGTGCGGGCGGGAGGGCCGTGCCGTCGGCCGAGGTGCGGTGCCGGGCGTCGGTGGGTTCCGTCTCGGGGAGCGGGACGGGTGGCACGCGTAGCGCCTTGAGCTGGTGCGTCGTGGCTTGCGGAAGGGGCGCGAGGCCGGCCCGACCGGTGTCGGCCGGGGGCAGGTCGCCGGGTGGGCGCACTTCCCCGGCTCCGTCGAATGCCGCCTCGGCCGGGCCGCCTTCGGGCGGACTTCAAAGCCGGGCGAGGGATGAATGCGCGCTGCTAAGAGTATGCGGTTCGTTACGGTGCGAAATCGCCGATGCGGTGCCCGGAAGGAAGCAACTGTTGTTCGCAGTACGGTAAAGGGGGTTTATCCAGGTATATAGCCGCAGGCAAGCCGTCGACGCACCAGTTGGTGTTGCCATGCGGAGTCCGGACCGTTGTGTGACGAAGGCGGCAGCGCAGATGGAGAAGGCCCTGTGGGAAGGGCGGGATGGGCGTGCTCGGCCGTGGTTCCGGGGCGGTGGCCGCCCGTCTGGGCTTCGGGCTGGCGTACGTCGGTACGCTATGCTCCGATAACCGTCTCATCTGACGCCGGCAGGCTCCGTAGCCGTCGCGCATGCCTCGTAGAAGGCACGACGGTTCACGAACGGAAGGATGACGATGGCGCGTTGCTCGATAGCGGCGATTTCCTGGGAGCGTGTGCACCTCACGCTCGATGTGACGGTCTCGGACTTCACTGGAGATCCTAGTGCTCTCCGCTTCCTGATTGTTGACAACGAGCGCGAATTCCCGGTGAACGCTCGGCAGATCGACGCCGAACAGCATCGCCTGGAGATCAACGTCACCAACTTCGAGAACCGGCGTCAGGTGCCCAACGGCACATGGCGGATCGTCCCGGTGATCGGTGATGAGCGGCTGCCTGCCGCTGACTTCGACCTCACGGCCACGGACGAACTCGACGTCTGTTCCCGTACCTTCCTCTACGACCGCAACCGCTCCGTGTACGTCATCGCGTTCGGAATTTCGGATGACTTGGACAGTCCCGACTTCCTTATGCGTACGTACCAGTTGTTCCGCAGCGCGGGGCCGGGCAAGAAGCCGGCGAAGAAGAAGCCGCTCGGCAAGCGAATAGGGCTGAAGGTATTTCCGCGGGCACGACGCCGCAAGATCGCTCAGCGCTTCTACTGGACCGCGCGCCGCCTGAATCCGCCGCGTGGCAACCGGATCCTGTTCGCCTCCGAAATGCGCACCGGCCTCGGTGGCAACCTGGCCCGCGTCCACGACCGGATGATCGAGCGCGACCTCGACAAGAAGTACGAGTTCAGCCACTCGTTCCGAATACCGGCGACGGCGAACAAGTGGAGCACGCTCCGCCTCATCTATCGCCTGGCGACGTCGGACACCGTGCTGATGGACGACTACTTCGGTCTTCTCGGAAATCTGAGCATTTCGCCGGAGACGAAGATCATCCAGCTCTGGCACGCGGGAAGCGGCTTCAAGGCCGTCGGCTACAGCCGGTTCGGCAAGTACGGTTCGCCGAAGCTCTCCAACGCCCACCGCAAGTACACCTACGTCATCACCGGGTCCAAGCACCTGGTGCCGGTGTACGCCGAGGCGTTCGGCATCGAGGAGTCGGCCGTCGTGCCGACCGGTCTGCCGCGCATTGACACGTTCCTCAACGAGGAGCACTCCCAGAAGGTCAAGGACGACTTCTTCGACTCCTACCCGCAGCTCCGGGGCAAGAAGATCGTGCTGTTCGCGCCGACCTTCCGCGGGAAGAGCATCGGGGACGCGCACTACGACTACGACCGCATCGACTGGGAGAAGCTCTACGAGGTCTGCGGCGACAAGTACGTCGTGCTCTTCCGGATGCACCACTTCATCACGGAGGCCCCGCCGATCCCGGACGAGTACACGGACCGGCTGGTGAACTTCGCGTCGTTCCCCGACACCAACGACCTGCTGCATGTGACCGACGTGCTCGTCACGGACTACTCGTCGGTCATCTACGAGTACACGCTGCTCGACAAGCCGATCCTGTTCTTCGCGTACGACAAGGACACGTATTCGGTGATCCGCGGATTCCACCGGGACTACGACTCCGTCGCCCCCGGCACGATCTGCGTGACTTTCGACGACTTGCTCAAGGCCCTGCAGGACGAGGACTTCGACCTTTCGAAGGTCGAGGAGTTCCGCCGGGAGAACTTCGACTACGTCGACACCAACTCGGCGGACCGCGTGATCGACTGGCTGGTTGTCGGAGATCACGGTGGCAGGGAGACGGGTGGCCAGCATCGCTGGCTCGACCCCGTACCGGACGACACGACGGTGGCTGACCAGCCGCTCAGCGACCAGTCGGAGGAATAGACACAATGAACGTTGCTTTGCTTTTTGCCGGCGGTATCGGCTCGAGGATGAACTCCCGTGCCCTCCCGAAGCAGTTTCTGGAGGTCAACGGCAAGCCGATCATCATCCACACCCTCGAGCACTTCGAGTCGCACCCCGAGATAGACAGCATCGCCATCGCGATACTCGCCGAGTACCGCGAGTACATGGAGAAGCTGCTGAAGCGGTACGAGATCCAGAAGGTCAAGTGGATCATCGACGGCGGCGCGACCGGTCAGGAGTCGCGGCACAAGGCGCTCTCGACGGTCGCCGCGGAGTGCCCCGACGACACCGTCGTGCTGATCCACGACGGCGTGCGGCCGCTGATCGACGCGAAGCTGATCACCGCCAACATCGAGACGGTGCGTGAGCACGGCTCGGCCATCACCTGCACCAAGTTCAACGAGACCGTGGTGTCGAGTGAGCACGAGCACATCGACGACGTGATCCCGCGCGACCACATCTACGCCGCGCAGGCCCCGCAGAGCTTCCGGCTCGGCGAGATCCTCTCGCTGTACGACCGGGCGGTCGCGGAGGACGAGCACGACACCATCGACTCGTGCTCCCTCATGCACAAGTACGGTCGCAAGATCTACCGCGTGGTCGGCCCCCGCTCGAACATCAAGATCACGACGGCCGAGGACTTCTACCTCTGCCGGACGTTCTTCGAGATCCTTGAGAACCAGCAGATCGTGGGTACGTGATTCCATTGACCACCGTCTCCAGCCCGGTCGTGGCGCACGACCTCGACGAGATCCTTGACCGCGACCTGCCGTGGAGCGAGCTGTCCGGCCGCACCGTGCTGGTCACGGGTGCGAGCGGCATGCTGCCGTCGTACGTCGTCTACACCCTCCTCGCACTGAACGACCGGCACGGCGCGGGCATCACCGTGCACGGCCTGGTGCGGAACGAGGAGAAGGCCAGGCGGCTGCTCGCGGACGTGCTCGACCGCCCTGACTTCCACCTCGTGGTCCAGGACGTGTCGGCTCCGCTGGAGCTGCCCGGTCCCGTCGACTACGTGATCCACGGGGCGAGCGCCGCGCGGCCCGCCCTGCACGGCAGCCAGCCGGTCATGACGATCAAGGCGAACCTGCTGGGCACGTTCAACCTGCTCGACCTCTGTGTGGAGAAGGCCAGCCGCGGATTCCTGCTGATGTCGTCGGCGGAGGTCTACGGTGCCCAGGCCCCGGAGACCGAGCTCATCGACGAGCAGAGCTACGGCGGGTTCGACATCCTCAACCCGCGGGCCTGCTACGCCGAGGGGAAGCGCGCGGCGGAGACGATCTGCGCGACCTACCAGGCGCAGTACGGCATCGACAGCCACGTCGTCAGGTTCGGCCACGTCTACGGGCCGGGCATGGCGCTCGACGACGGGCGCGTGCAGGCCGACTTCGCGGCGAACGTGGTGGCCGGCAAGGACATCGTGCTCAACAGCGACGGTTCCGGCGTGCGGACCTACACCTACGTGGCCGACGCCATCGCGGGGCTGTTCTACACGCTGCTCCGTGGTGACCAGGTCGCCTACAACGTGGCGGACCCGGCCGGTCTGGTCTCGATCCGGCGGCTGGCGGAGCTCTTCACCGAGGTGCGTCCGGAGCGTGGGCAGCAGCTCCGCTTCACCAACGAGTCCGACGCGCGCTCGTACAGCCTGACCAAGAAGCAGGGCCTGGACAGCACGCGGCTTGCGGCACTCGGCTGGAACCCGGTGGTCGATCTGCCGACCGGTCTGAACCGCATGGTGACCCATCTGGAGTCGAGCGCCCCGGGCCTCTAGAGGATCCGCGCCGGTACGCCACCGACACGGATCTGCGGAAAGCGCCAGGACGCACATGCCTCGGGCCCGGACGGAAGTCCGGGCCCGAGGCATGTGGCGCAATGTCACTGAACTGCCGGAAGCGGGCACTTCAGGAAGATCGAATTTTCCTGGCCAGTCGCCGCACCGGAGCCGGAAGGAAACGGGTCAGCCGGCGCTGCTTCGCCTTCGGCAGCGGCCGTACCACCATCTTCTCCGAAACGCTGTCGTCGTCGGTGAGGTTCCAGTACTGCGTGGACTTCTCGCCCTTGCGCGGATACAGCTCGTTCGGGCGGCGCGGAACGACCTCGGGACGCTCCCAGGCGATGTTCCGCCGCACCACTCGCGCCGGTGATCCCACGGCGGTGCAGTTGTTGGGAATGGACTTCGTGACGACGCTGCGGAAGCCGATCACCGAGCCGTTGCCGATGGTGACGCCGCCCATCACGACCGCGTGCTTCGCGATCCAGACGTGCTCGCCCACGACGATCGACTGGGACGGGTTGACGCGCTTCTCTGTACGCACGTCGAAGATCGGGTGGGTGTCGTCGCCGCGCACCTCGATGTTCTTGGCGAACATCACATCGGCGCCGATCGACACCGACACGCCTTCGACGGCGGAGATGAAGGTGCGGCCCGCGCAGCCCACGTTCTCGCCGATCCGGATCCGGGACTCGTGCCCGCAGCGCAGTTCGAAGCGGAGACCTGCGCGCTTCTTCGTGGTCTGCTCGACGTCTATCTGACCGTTGTCTCCCGAGAAGGTGACGAGTAGGTCCTGGATATCCGCTTTGGGGCTGATGACGAGTTTGTTGTTCGACCCCTTGAATCGGATATCGATCTTCTCTGTACGGATCTCTCCGTCATAGACGATCTCGTTTCCCTGATCGTCCTTGTAACGCTCGAGTTTGCGCACTTGCAGCATTTTGATCTGAGGGATGCCCTCGACCGGTTCAGGGTCGGACCTGCCCCTCGTACCTCCATTCCGGCTTGGGATCTCGGGTTAAGTTATCAGATGACCCTGTTACTTAATCCTGGCGTGATCGGACCAAACGCGGCCGTGGCATCGGTCGTGACGGCACCTGTCGGATCGCGAGCCCCTGTGCCGAGCGGCTTACATTCTTCGTATTTCAGGGCATATCGATTCAAATGCTGTCGGCCGCGCAAGGATGCCCCCTGGGGCGGTCCCCGGGCCGTGGATATCAGGCCTGCAGGTCGACGACGACCTTCACGTCGTCGCTGCGCTTGTGCAGGGCGTCGGCGAAGCCGCTCAGCGGTACCCGGCGGGTGATGAGGCGGTCCAGCCAGGCCGGGTCGGCCGCGGCGAGGGCGGCGGCGGCCTGTTCGTAGTGGCGGCGGCCGGCGTTGACCGTTCCGAAGACGACGGTGTTCTCCAGCACCATGTCCCGGGCGGTCGCTTCCAGGTCCACGGTGACCTTCCGGCTGCCGGAGGAGATGCCGGTCAGGCAGATGACGGCACCGGCGCCGACGACCTCCGTCAGTCCGTAGACCAGCGAGCCGGCACCGGTGCATTCGATGACGAGGTCGGGTTCCAGGCCGATGTCCCGGACGTCACCGGTGTGGAAGGTCCCACCCAGGCCGGCGACGAGTTCCGGCTTGGGCCCGCTGTCGTTCAGGTCGAGTACGTGGACCTCCAGGCCGCGCTGGACGCCCAGCATGGCGGCGAACAGGCCGATCGGCCCGGCGCCGGTGACGAGCGCGACCTTCGGCTTCCAGGAGGAACGGGTCAGGATGCGTTCGGTCTGTTCCCATGCCTTGGCGAGCACGGAGACGGGTTCGAGCAGGACGCCCCGGTCACCGAGGGCGGGGTCGACCCTGACCACGTACTGCGGATCGCTGCGCCACCGCTGGGAGCCGAAGCCGTTCAGCTCCTTGATGCCGCGTTCGGTGTAGAGGCCGTTGTGGCAGAAGTCCCACTCGCCCACCGAACACGGCCCGCAGGGTACGGGGTCGGGGCGTCGCACGATTCCTGCGACCAGGTCTCCCGGTCGCAGGCCGCTGCCCTCGGGTGCCTCCAGCACCCTCCCCAGGGACTCGTGCCCGACGATCAGCCGCTCCTGACCGGGCGGGGCCGCACCGTAACCCTTGTCGACGATGTCGATGTCGGTGCCGCAGATGCCGAGGAGCAGCCCTTCGACGAGCAACGAACCCTGCTCCGGGCCGGGTTCGGGGACATCGAGGATCTCCACCCGGTCGGGCCTGCCGGGTACGACGGTGATGGCCTTCATGTCCACGACCTCCTGGCGTTCGCAGCGTCCCGTGAGTGCTGAGTGTTCAGTGACCGGACGGGGGCAGCCGCATGGGGTAGCCCATTGGAATGACCGCCGGGAGGGGCGTGGTGCCGGCGGTGCGGAGGGGGCTGCCGGCGCGGGCGGCCCCCTCCTGCAAGACCGGCGGAGCACCTCGTCGCCCCGGGGAGGAACGGCCCTGGTCCGATCGGATCGCCAGGCGGGCAGTGCGCTCCGGGGTGTGATTCTCTTCGTCGGAGAATGGCTCGCAGGTCCGGACGCCGACACATGACAGGGATGCGAAATGGTCCAGGCGTATTCCAGGGAACCGGGGACGGGCGGGCCACTGTCGGACATTCGCCCGGAGGGCGTACGGAAGATTCGCCTGTGGGCGTTCTGCATCGCGCTCGGCGGATTCCTTTTCGGATACGACACCGGTGTCGTATCCGGGGCGCTGCTCTACATCAAGAGCGACTTCGATCTCAGTTCCTTCGAACAGAGCAGTGTCGTCAGCGTGCTGCTCATCGGCGCCATGATCGGGGCGGTGAGCGCCGGGCGGATGGCGGACCGGCTGGGCCGCAGGAAAACACTGGCGGCCGAGGGGCTGGTCTTCATCGGCGGGACGGCGATTCTGGTGTTCGCCCCCGGCTACGGTGCGCTCCTGATCGGCCGCGTCGTCCTCGGCGTGGCGGTCGGGGCGGCCTCGGCGACCGTACCGGTCTATCTCTCGGAGGTGTCCCCGACCGAGTTGCGCGGGCGGTTCCTCACGCTCAATCAGCTCATGATCACGACCGGCATCCTGATCGCGTACCTCGTCAACCTTGCCTTCTCCGACGGCGGTCAGTGGCGGGCGATGTTCGCCGTGGGCGCGGTCCCGGCGCTGCTGATGGTCGCGGGAACGGTGTGGCTGCTGCCCGAATCGCCGCAGTGGCTGGTGCTCAGGGGCCAGGTGGACAAGGCCCGCGCGGTCGTCGAATCGGTCAGCGGCGAAGCGCGGGCGACGCACGTCGTCGAACAGGCCATGCGGCGGCGGGAGGACGAGAAGCGGGGCGGGCAGAAGACGGACTGGCGGGTCCTGCTGGCGCCCCGAGTCCGGCCGGCACTGATCGTGGGCCTCACCCTGGCGGCCGCGCAGCAGTTCGGCGGAATCAACACGATCATCTACTACGCGCCGACGCTCATTCAGAAGACCGGGCTTTCGGCATCGAATTCAATCTTCTATTCGGTGGCGATCGGGGCCATCAACCTGATCATGACGGTGGTGGCCATCAGGCTGGTCGACCGAATGGGTCGACGCCCCCTGCTGCTCATTTCCCTGACGGGGATGCTGGCCATGCTCGTTCTGCTGGGATTCTCCTACGTGGTGGACCTGGGACCCGTTCTGTCGCTGCTTTTCATGGTGATCTACATCGCCTCCTTCGCCGTGGGCCTCGGTCCGGTGTTCTGGGTGCTCATCGGTGAGCTCTTCCCGCCCTCGGCCCGCGCCGCCGGTTCGGCCGCGTCCACGGCGGTGAACTGGGCGTCGAACTTCGTGGTCAGCCTCGCATTCCTGCCGCTCGCCGATGTGATCGGGCAGGGCGAGACGTTCTGGATCTTCGCCGCGGTCGTCGCGTTCACCCTGTGGTTCGTCGGCCGCTATGTGCCCGAGACCCGCGACCGCGAGTTCGACGAGGTGGACACCGCTCTGCAGGGCCGTTTCGGGCGGAGTCCGCAGGCCGGTCCGGCTCCGGGCTGACGCCGGCCGGCCCGTGCTCGGCCGCTCCGGGCTGACGCCGGCCCGTGCGCGGTCGCTCCGCGCTCAGCGCCCCTCCGCGCTCAGCCGCTCCGCGGCGGTTCCACCCGCTCCAGCCATGCTGTCAGCAGCGGCTCCAGTGCTGCCGCCTCGTCCGCGGTCAGGGTGTCGAGGAGGCGGCGCTCGTTGCGCATGTGCTCGGTGAAGGCCCGGTCCATCAGGTCGAGTCCGGCGGGGGTGAGGGCGACCACGCGGGCGCGGCCGTCGCCTGCTGCCCGGCGGCGGGTGACCAGGCCGGAGCGTTCCAGGCGGTCGATGCGCTTCGTCATCGCGCCGGTGGTGACCATGGTGTGCGTGGCCAGTTCGCCCGGGGCCCGTTCGAACGGTTCTCCGGCCCGGCGCAGCGCGGCCAGGACATCGAACTCGCCCTCGCTCAGACCGAATCGGCGGTACACCACGCAGAGCTCCTCAGTGAGCAGCCCGGCCAGCCGGTGCAGGCGGCCGATCACGCCCTGGGGGCGCACATCGAGATCCGGGCGCTCGCGGGCCCACTCGGCCTGGATGCGGGCCACGTGGTCCAGGGGCCGTGGGGCGGCGGAACCCGGCAGGCCTTCGTTCGGCGCTTCGCTCATTTCCTCATCATAGCTTCCAAGGAAGGTATCTCCGGGTATATTAACTTCCATGGAAGCTACTTTGCGATGGGTGCTGATCACGGCGATCGCCCCGGTGGCCTGGGGCACGAACTACTACGTCACCCACGCCTACCTGCCCGCCGAGACCCCGCTGTACGGCGCCGCTGTCAGGGCCCTGCCCGCCGGGCTGCTCCTGCTGGCCGTCCGGCGCGAACGGCCCCGCGGCTCCTGGTGGTGGAAGGCCGTGATCCTCGGCGTCCTGAACATGGGCGGCTTCTTCGCCCTCGTATACGTCGCCGCGCAACTGCTCCCGACCAGCACCGCCTCGACGATCATGGCCGCCTCGCCGGTGACCATGATGCTGATCGCCTGGGCGCTCGTCGCCGAGCGGCCGGGGCTGCTGCCCCTGCTGGGGGCCGCCGCCGGCATCGGCGGGGTATGCCTCATGCTGCTGACCGGAACCGTCTCGGCCGACATCCGAGGGGTACTGGCCTCGGTCGCGGCCCTGCTGATGTCGTCCCTCGGCTACGTCCTCACCAAGCGCTGGGGCGCGGGGACCGACGTCCTGGCCTCGACCTCCTGGCAGCTGATCGCGGGTGGCCTTCTGCTGCTGCCCCTCGCCGCGGCCGTGGAAGGCGCGCCGCCCGCACTCGACGGAGCGGCCGTCCTCGGCTTCGGATACGTCACCGTGGTGGCGACCGCCCTCGCCTTCGCCGCCTGGTTCGCGGGCCTGCGCCATCTGCCGGCCGCGACCGTCGGCCTGGTCGGGCTGCTCAACCCGGTGACCGGAGTGCTCCTCGGCACCGTGCTCGCCGGGGAGTCGCTCACCCTCCGGCAGATCTGCGGGCTCGTCCTCGTGCTGGGCGGGATTCTGCTCGGCCGGCCGGTGGCGCGCCGGCGGCCGGCCGAGGTCCGCCGCACCCGCCCTAATCCTGCGTGACCCGCAGTTCCCGTACGCCCGTCGGCTCGGCCGCATCCGCCGAACGGACCGTCACCCGCACCTCGCGGGCCACCGCGCCCGCCCGGTAGGGCTGCCAGGTCCTGCCGTCCGTCGAGGTCTCCAGGCGGGACGACGCGGGGGTCACGTCCGTCCACGCGGGCGCGATCGACGTCACCGGGGCCGACCGGCCCAGGTCCACCGTCAGCGAGCCCGTCTCCCCGTCCGGGGACCAGGCGGTCGCCGTACTGCCGTCGACCGCCGCGGCCGCGTACAGGCCGGGGGTCTCGGACGTGGCCGTCGCCGGGCGGCAGCGGGCCGCGTCGGTGGTCGGGGCCAGGTCCGGGCGGCGGGTGGGGAGAGTGAGGGCGGTGGACAGGGAGCGCGGACCCGACGGGGTGTGGAGGGTGAAGGGGGCACCCGAGGTGAGACGGACCTCCGTCGTGCGCGGGCCGATCGAGACGTCGTACGTACGCCCCTGGTAGCGCAGACCCGTCAGCTTCACGCCGTCACTCAGCTGCGGCGGCAGCAGCGGGTCCAGGCGCACCCCGTCCTCCCGCAGCCGCAGGCCCGTCAGCCCGTGCGTGAACACCTGGAGGAAGCCGCCCTTGCCGGTGAGGAAGTCCTCGGCCGGGAATCCGGACAGCGGATCCTGCGCGCCCGCCTTCGCGCCGCGCGCCTCGCTGAAGAGGGCGTACGGACCCCGCATGAAGGGGCGCACGGCACGCTGGAGATACGTGTACGTGGCGCAGCCCGGCTCCCCGATGGCGGCCGCGTCGATCGCATGGACCGAGTCAGTCATCGCCGGGCCGTCAGGATCGGTGCGCGCCGCGTAGTAGTCGAGCGTGGCGGCCGCCGCACCCGGCTCCATCGGCCACTCCAGGGGATAGACCAGCAGCACGGTGTCGGCCTGCTTGATCGTCGAGCCGTCGTATCCCGCGTACTGGAGGAAGAGCTTGCGGTCCGGGTCGTACGGGATGCGCAGACCGTCCGCGACCTTCGTCCACTCGGCGGGAGCGGGGTGCCCGAGGAGCTGCGCCGCGCGGGTGGCGTTGCGCAGGGCGGTGGCCGCGACGGCGTTCGTGAACACCGCGTCCGTGACCCCGTTGCTGTACTCGTCCGGGCCCGCCACCTCCTTCACCGAGTAGCTGCCGTCGTCGTTCGCGGTGGCGCGCGAGACCCAGAAGTCGGCGATGCCCTGAAGCATCTGCCAGCCGTGGCCGGCCAGCCAGTCACGGTCGCCGGTGGCCAGGTAGTACTGCCAGACAGCCAGCGAGACATCGCCCTGGAGGTGGTTCTGGGTCACACAGTGCGGCGGGTTCCAGCTCTGGCACTCGGACCAGAGATTGCCCCTGCTCGCGCTCGTCCACGGGTAGAACAGTCCCTTGAACCCGAGCTTCTCGGCATTCGTCCGGGCCTCGTCGCGTGTCCGGTAGCGGTACTCGACCACCGAACGGGCCAGTTCGGGCCGGGTGGCGAGCAGCCCCGGGTACATCCAGGTCTCCGCGTCCCAGAAGACCATGCCCGCGTAGTTGTCGCTGGTCAGCCCGGCCGGGGCGATGCTGTCGCGGGAGCCGGTGCGGGTGGAGGCGAGGAGCCCGTACTGGGCGGAGCGCAGCCACTCCTGGAGTTCGGGGCTGCCCGGCACGGACACGTCGGCGGACCAGTCGCGGCGCCAGACGGCGGCGTTCTCGGCGAGGACGGCGGACCAGCCGCGCCGTGCCGCGCCCCGGGACGCCTCGCGGGCGGTGGTGCGCGGGGCGCGTGAGGTGAGCGCGGTGTCCACCCCGACATACTTTTCGAACGTGTACGTGCGCCCGGCGCTCACCCGGGACACGTGTCCGTTGATGCCCGCCGGGCGCACGGTCTGGACGATCGCGCCGGCTGTCCCCGTGCCCCGGGTGCGGAACGTCCCGTCGTCCTCCAGTGCGATCCGGCGCGCGCCGCGAGGGTCGAGGCGGCCGGTCACCGTCGCGGTGCCGGTCCAGTGCGGGGTCATCCGCAGGCGTACGGCACCGGTGTGCACGTCGGACCGGTCGGCCAGCACCTCGTACGTCAGGTCGGTCGCGCGGCCGTCGGCCGTGGTCCAGCGCAACGACGTCACCACCAACCCGCAGCGCATGAACACCGTCTGGCGGTACCGGGAGATCCGGCCGGCAGGTGTGGCCGAGCCGTACGTCTCCTCGCCCACGCGCACATCGAGGTTCGTCCAGCTCGGCAGCGCGGCGGCCACCTCGCGGCCGGCCGCCAGATCCTCCTCGCGGCCGAAGAGCCCGGAGACGAACGCCCCGTCGTAGCGCGGGGTGAAGAGCGGCCAGCCGGTCTTCTCGTCGCGTTCGGCGTATCCGGCACCGGCCGCCGGTACCCGGTGGCCCAGATAGCCGTTGCCGACGTAGGGGTCGTAGCCCGCGGCCTCCCCGAACGTGGTGGACGTCGGGGCCCAGGCGGGATCCGTGTCCCGGCCGCAGGCCACGGCTGCCGGGGCGGGCGGTCGCTGATCAGCGGCGTACGCGACGGGCGACAGGGGCGACGGTGCGATCAGGGCGCACGCGACGAGGGACGTGAGAAGAGAGGTACGCGAGAGGCTCACGCTACGAACGTAGGTAAGGGGGCAGGGTGCGGTGGTGCGCGGCGCGCGGGGTGAACGGCTGACACGGGGGCGTGCGCGCGGGCCGGCGCGCGGACGCTCAGGCGGCGAGCCCGGTCTTGAGGCCCGCGCCGCACAACGGCACGACGACGCTGCGGTCCGTCCAGCCGCCCACCGCCGCCCAGCAGGCCACGCCCGTCGTCTCCACGTAGAAGCCCCGGGTGGCCAGATCCCGCTGCGCGGTGCGGATCCGGTCCTCGGTCACCGTCAGGAAGGTGCCGCCCGACTCCCGTACCGCGGCCAGGATCGCCCGGGCGCGCGGCGGGCGCGGGATGGCGATGCCCTCGGCGAGGGTGGGGGAGGCGGTGGTACCGGCCGGGGCGTCGAGGAGGTCGTGCGCCCCCGCGTGGAAGGCCGCGGCCAGCGGCGACACGGCCTCGGCCTGGACGGCGATCAGCGCGGGGCGGGTGTCGATCAGGCCCTGGGCGAGGAGTTCCGCGGTGGCCAGGGCCGCGCCGAGCAGCAGGGTGCCGTTGCCGACGGGGACGGCGATGGCGTCGGGGAGCCGGCCGCCGAGGTCCTCCCAGAGTTCGTACACGTACGTCTTAGTGCCGTGCAGGAAGTACGGGTTGAAGACGTGCGAGGCGTAGAAGGTGCCGGGCGCGTCGGCAGCGGTGCGGGCCGCCCGTGCGGTCGCCTCGCGGTCCCCGGGGACGATTTCCAGCCGGGCTCCGTGGGCCCGGATCTGCTCGGTCTTCTTCGCGGACGTGCCCTCGGGGACGTACACCGTGCAGGGCAGTGCGGCGCGGGCGCAGTACGCGGCGACGGCCGTGCCCGCGTTGCCGCTGCTGTCCGCGACGACACGCTCGGGTGAGAGGCGGCGGGCCAGCTCGGCGAGCATCACCGCGCCGCGGTCCTTGAACGAGAGCGTCGGCATCAGGAAGTCGAGTTTGGCCGAGACCGTGCCGGTGAGCGGGACGAGCGGGGTGCGGCCCTCCCCGAGGGTGGTCGCGGGGGAGGAGAGCGGCAGGACTTCCTCGTAGCGCCAAAGGGAGTTGACCCGGCCGGGCAGATCGCCGGGACGCAGAGGGCCCGCGCCCTCGAAGTCGAGGTCCCACGGGCCGCGGCAGACGGGGCAGCACCAGGCGAGCGAGGTGACGTCGGCACGGGTGCCGTCCTGCGGGCAGCGGTACGTGGTGGCCATGGCGCCAGCATGCCAGCCGCAGGGGCGGGACGGAGTCCGGGGCGGCCGCGTCGTCGCAGCCGCCCCGGACAGGGGCCTAACGCCGGGAGAGTCCGCGGTCGACGGCGGTCATCAGCTCGCCGTCCTCCGTGTCCCCGTCCAGCGACCAGAACATCGCGCCGCCGAGCCGGTGGTCGCGGATGTACGCGGTCTTGGTGCGCAGCACCTGCGGGTCGTCGTACGTCCACAGCGTGGTGCCGTCGAACAGCCAGGCGCTGCCGTCACGGACGTTGCGGTGGACCTTGTACGTACCGGAATCAGCCAGCTTCTTGAGGGCCTTGTAGTCCTCGTAGCCGGCCGCCCAGGTGGCGGGCGCGGGGGCCGTGGCGGGTTGGCCGAGGCCGTTGCCGCCACCGGTCACGCCGGTCCAGCCCTGACCGTAGAACGGCATCCCCATCACCAGCTTGCGGGCCGGGGCGCCGCGCTTCAGCCAGTCGTGCACGGTCTGGTCGACGCTGAAGTCGCCCTTCGCGTACAGCGCGGACTGCTGGGCGGTGGTCTTCTCGCCCGAGACGTGGAAGTCGTAGCCCTGGAGGTTGACGAAGTCGAAGTCCCGCATGATGCGAGGGACGTCGAAGCCGGCGTCGATCTTCTCGGGGGACGTGGGCACGAACGCCGAGAGGTCGTAGTGCTTGGGCTTCGATCCGTGGTGGCCGCCCCTGCGCTGCGCGGCGCTGCTCTTCGCGTACGCGTCGAGCTGGGTGCGGAACTCGTGGACCAGCGCCGTGAAGTTCTGCTTGTCCTCGGGGCGGTACACCGTGTCGGTGTCACCGGCGGATCCCGGCCATTCCCAGTCGATGTCCACCCCGTCGAAGAGGCCTGCCGCCGCACCCTTGCCGCCGCGCGTCCCGTCCACCGGCAGATCGCCCTTGATGTACAGGTCGATGCACGAGGAGACGAAGGCCTTGCGGGAGGCGGCGGTGCGGGCCGCGTCCGAGAAGTGGGTGGACCAGCTCCAGCCGCCGAGCGAGATCATCACCTTGAGGCCGGGGTGCTTGGCCTTGAGCTCGCGCAGCTGGTTGAAGTTGCCCGCGAGGGCCTGGTCGTCGGTGTCGGCGACGCCGTCCACCGAACCGGCTGCTTCCAGCGGGCGGACGTAGTCGGCCCAGGCGTCGGCCTCACCGGGCACGTTGCCGGTGAAGCACTTGCCGTCGGCGCTGACGTTGCCGAACGAGTAGTTGATATGGGTGAGCTTGGCCGCCGTGCCGCTGGTCTCCAGGTCCTTGACCTGGAAGTCGCGTCCGTAGACGCCCCATTGGGTGAAGTAGCCGACGCGCTTGTAGGCGGGCGCCGAGCTGGGGTGGCTGCCCTTTCCGCGGTCCGCGCCGGGCTCCTCGCCGTGGCCCGCGGTGGCGTTGGCGGCGGGGGCGAGGGTGGCGGCCAGCGAGAAGGCGGAGGCGGCAATGGCCAGTCCGGACAGGGTTCTTCGACGCATGAGGCCCGTTCCTGTGCGTGTGCGGAGGCACGTACCGAGAGACAAGTGCTGAGAGACGCGTGACCGTGCCGTGTGGAGAGGAAGGTATTGGTCTGGACCAAATGCGGTCAAGGGGTGGGGGGAACCGGAACGGCGGAGATGCCGTGGCGGTCGGCGGCGGGATATGCGCTCGTCGGCCGCGAATCATCACTTCGAGTGAAACTCTGGCCTGTGCTTGCGGTCTGGAACCGACGGTTGCCACGCTGTTGCAGTCTGTCAACCTCTTGGGGAGTGGCCTGTGACTTTCGGTGAGCAGCCCGCCTATCTGCGCGTTGCGAGCGATCTGAGAGAGAAGATCGCCAATGGTTCGCTGCCGCCGCATACGCGCCTGCCGTCGCAGGCGCGTATCCGCGAGGAGTACGGAGTCTCGGACACCGTCGCGCTGGAGGCGCGCAAGGTGCTGATGGCCGAGGGGCTGGTCGAGGGCCGCTCCGGCTCCGGCACCTATGTGCGTGAGCGCCCGGTGCCACGCCGGATCGCCCGTTCCGGCTTCCGGTCGGAGACCGGGGCCAGTCCGTTCCGGCAGGAGCAGACGGCGGAGGGCGCGCGGGGGACCTGGGAGTCCCGGAGCGAACAGGAGGGGGCGAGCCCGGAGATCGCCGAGCGGCTCGGGATCGAGCCGGGCGACCGCGTGATGCGTACGCGTTACGTGTTCCGGGACGGCGGGGAGCCGATGATGCTCTCCACCTCCTGGGAGACCCTCGCAGTCACGGGGCGCACGCCGGTGATGCTGCCGGAGGAGGGCCCGTTGGGCGGTTGCGGGGTGGTCGAGCGGATGGCCGCGATCGATGTCGTCGTGGACAACGTGGCCGAGCAGGTCGGCGCGCGCCCGGGGCTGGCGGAGGAGCTCCTGGCGCTCGGCGGGGTGCCGGGCCATGTGGTGATGGTGATCGAGCGGACGTACTACGCGTCGGGCCGCCCGGTCGAGACCGCCGACGTCGTGGTGCCGGCCGACCGGTACCGGGTCGCGTACCACCTCCCGGTCCGGTGACCGGGCGGAGCGGTTCCGGGCCGGCGGCCGGGGTCGGGCGGGCCGGTTCCGGTCGGGCGGTGGCCGGCGCAGGGCCAGTCGGCTCCTGTCGGGCGGTGGCCGGGGTCGGACGGGCTGGTTCCTGTCGGCCGGCAGGG
Organism: Streptomyces sp. NPDC002809; assembly: GCF_040295435.1. Classification (NCBI taxonomy): domain Bacteria; kingdom Bacillati; phylum Actinomycetota; class Actinomycetes; order Kitasatosporales; family Streptomycetaceae; genus Streptomyces; species Streptomyces sp. NPDC002809. Next base: position 67,780 of record NZ_JBEOVJ010000003.1, on the reverse strand, counting down.
GCGGGGCGAGTCGGTTCCTGTCGGGTGACCGATACCCGGACGCGTACGTCCGCGGCCCGTGACGACAAGTTAACGGCCACCCCCGTCCCGTAACAGCCGGGCAATCGCCGACCGTGACGGCTTGTCATGTCCTGCTCCTAACTTCCCGTTCGGACCCGCACACCGGACTGACGAACGGGAAGTCACCGATGACGGACACAGCCGTACCGAAGACGGAGCCCGCCTCCGGGGGAGACCTCGCAGGCGGGCCCGCCGCCCCGCCGCCCGGGCGCAGTTACGCCAGGCTCGCCGCCGACGAGAGCCGCGAGGACTACTCGCTGCGCTATGCGCCGCACTCCTTCCGGCGCTGGTCGCCCGGCACGGTCGCGGGCACCGCGCTCGGCGGGATCGCCTACCTCGCCGACTTCGCGATCGGCGCCTCGATCGTGTTCACCTACGGCTTCACCAGCGGATTCGCCTCGATCCTGGCGGCCGCGACGATCATCTTCCTCACCGGCATCCCCATCGCCCGGGCCTGCGCGAAGTACGGCCTCGACATGGACCTGGTCACCCGGGGCGCCGGCTTCGGATACTTCGGCTCGACGCTGACCTCGCTGATCTACGCGTCGTTCACCTTCATCTTCTTCGCCCTCGAAGGCTCGATCATGGCGCAGGCCATGCACCAGGCGGTCGGGTTGCCGGTCGAGGCGGGCTATCTGGTGACGACCCTGATCGTCATCCCGATCGTCTTCCGCGGGATGGGCGCGCTCGCCAAGGTGCAGGCCTGGACCCAGCCCGTCTGGATCGTCGGCATGGTGCTGCCCTTCGTCGTCCTCGCGTTCGAGGCACCGGACGCCTGGGGCGCGTTCGGCTCCTTCGGCGGTACGGAAGGGGCGGGATCCGGCTTCTCCTGGATCGGCTTCGGGCTCGGCACCGGCGTCGCCCTCTCCCTCATCGCGCAGATCGGCGAGCAGGCCGACTACCTGCGCTTCATGCCGGCGAGGACGGAGACCAACAAGCGGCGCTGGAACCTCGCCGTCCTCGCCGCCGGACCCGGCTGGGTCGTCATCGGCGCGGCCAAGCAACTCGGCGGCGCACTGCTCGCCTTCGTCGCCCTGGAGGCCGTCGGCAAGACGCACGCGCTGGAGCCGATCGCCCCGCAGATCGAGGCGCTGAAGCCCTGGCTCGGCTCGTTCGCGCTGCCCGCCGCCGCGCTCTTCGTGATCGTGTCGCAGATCAAGATCAACGTGACCAACGCGTACAGCGGCTCGCTGTCGTGGTCGAACTTCTTCTCCCGCATCACTCACCGTCACCCCGGCCGGGTCTGGTACATCTTCCTCAATCTCGTCATCGCGCTGACGCTGATGGAGATGAACATGTTCGCGGCCCTCAACAAGCTGCTGGGCTTCTACTCGAACGTGGGCATCGCCTGGATCGCGGCGGTCGCCGCCGACCTCGTCATCAACAAGCGGATCGGACTGAGCCCGCCGTACATCGAGTTCAAACGGGCCTATCTGTACGCGGTGAACCCGGCCGGATTCGGGGCGATGGTGATCGCGTCCACCGTCTCGATCCTCGCCTTCTTCGGTCTGTTCGGCGTGTACGCGGAGGCCTTCTCGACCTTCATCGCGGCCGGCCTCTCGCTGACGCTGTGTCCGCTCATCGCCTGGGCCACGAAGGGGAAGTACTACCTGGCCCGGCCCAATCCCGTGAACGGGCCCGGAGTCGAGGTCGCGGACATCACCGCCACCCACACCTGCGCGGTCTGTGCCACGGCCTACGAACTACCCGACATCGCCGACTGCCCCGTACGGTCCGGGCCGATCTGTTCGCTCTGCTGCTCACTCGACGCCGACTGCGGTGACGTCTGCCGCAAGGACCCCGCCGGCGGCCCGGTCCTCATGCCGATGCCTGTCCTGCGCGAGGGCGCGGGCCGGGGGTAGGCGGCCGGACCGGAATGCCATGAACAGCCCTGGGGGCGCATCCAGTTGGATGCGCCCCCAGGGCGTTGGTCCACTCCTGGCCGGATCGGTATCCCTTTGTGCAATTACGCATGCGTTGAGTAAAGGTCAGGCGTAGGCTCGGGCATATGCGTAATGCGGTTTCCTGGGGATCCTTAGAGACGTGCACGCCGTTCAGGGGAGGGGCGCAATGCTCAGGAGGGATGCGATGAGCGACAGCGGTGCCGTGCTCCCTTGGCTGGTGATACGGCAGGACGACAACGGCAACCGCTACCGCGTGGGCAGGTATGCCACGCAGGACGAGGCACAGCGGACCGCCGACAAGCTCCAGAACAGCGGCCACAAGCAGCTCTACTGGGTGGAGCGCACCGGGCAGGCCGCTCGCCCGTAGGGGCATGCCTGCGGTTGTGCGCCCGTAGTGCGCCGTGCCGGGTCCCCGGTGCGTCGCGCACGCCGGGCGCTACCGCCCGGGGCGGTCATGACGGGGCATTACGCTCCGCATCATGACTGATCGCGTGGTGGTGGCCGGAGCCGTCTACGACCGAGGGCGGCTTCTGGCCGCGCGCCGCAGCGCCCCGCCGGAGCTGGCGGGACGATGGGAATTGCCCGGCGGCAAGGTGGAGCCGGGGGAGAGCGGCGAGCAGGCGCTCGTCCGTGAGCTCCGGGAGGAGCTGGGTATCGAGACGGAGCCGCTGGAGCGCATCCCCGGCGAGTGGCCGCTCAAGCCCGGCTACGTGCTCCATGTGTGGACGGCCCGGCTGGTCTCCGGTGTGCCCGAACCGCTCCAGGACCACGACGAGCTGCGCTGGCTCGGACCGGGTGAGAGCGGCACGGTGGACTGGCTGGAACAGGATCTGCCCGCAGTGGCCGAAGCCGTACGCCGGCAGCCGGGCGGCGCACACCGCTGAGCGGAGCGCCCGGCCCTGGCCTGCGCGCCCCCTCGCTACGCGTACAGCCGTTCGTGTGCGCGCCTCTGCGCCCGTACGCCCCACGTGTCGACACCGGCGGTATTTCGTCCTGAATTACGGGTATGTGGTGTTTAGTCCCCGTAAGCAAGGCATTCCCGTTGCTGGTCTTGGGAAGTGATCGGCGTGATCGATACCGAAGGCGACAGCGCCGAGTGGAGCTTCCCCGCTGTTCCCGGCGCCGTGCGCACGGCACGGCACGCCGTCCACGAGGCGCTGAGCTGCTGGGGGCTCGACACTGCCGTCGGTGATGTGGCGGTTCTGCTGGTCAGCGAGCTGGTGACCAACTCGATGCGGTACACGGCAGGTCCCATCGGGGTACGGCTGGTACGCCCCCATCCCAATGGGGAAAGCCCCTCGGCGCGCCCCGGCCTGCTCGTGGAGGTCTCCGATCCGCTTCCGGATCCGCCCACCGAACGTACGGCTGGACCCGACGACGAAGGCGGCAGGGGGCTGCAGCTCGTGGCCTGTTCGGCCCGTCGTTGGGGGACCCGGCGCGGAAAGAGCGGCAAGACGGTGTGGTTCGAGCTGGCCCTGCCTGGTTAGGAGTGAGGTGGGATGAACAGCGATCACGGAGGACCGGTCAGAATCTGGCCGAAACGGACTGAGACCGTGCTGTGATCGTGAACGCCGTGTCGGTCGGGGCCGTAGTGCTGAATACTGCGGGCAGGACCGGTCCGGTGTGTGAGCTGGAGGGGACGGTCGCGTGAGCGAAATACCTGGGACAGCGGGCGATGTCATGTGGCAGAGCAGTCCGCCTGGCTCGATCTACGACTACATCAGGGTCGCCTCCTTCTCGATCGGCCCCGATGGCCTGATCGAGCAGTGGAGCCGCCGGGCCGCCGGTCTCTTCGGCGTTGCCGCTCACGAGGCCGTGGGCAGGGATCCGGTCGAGGCCTTCATACCCGCCGAACTGCGCAGGGACGGCCGCCGCCGGATCGGCGAGGTGCTCGACGGCAAGGAGTGGACGGGCCTCGTCCCCTTCCGGATGCCGGGCGAGGACGCCGTGCACGGGCTCGCCGAGATCTATGTGATGCCGAGCGAGACGACGTCGGGCGAACGGGCCGCGGTCTGCATCGTCGTGGACGTCCGCGCACTGCGCCTCATCGAGACGGACCTCGCGGCCTCGCAGGCGATTTTCGGTCAATCTCCGTTCGGTTTCGTGCTGTTCGGCACCGATCTCACCGTGGTGCGGGCCAACGAGCGGTTCGCCACCGTCTTCGGCGGCCGGGCGGACGACCACCAGGGCCGCACGGTCGGGGACTACCTCACAGGCCTGGAGGCCGACCGGCTGACGGCCACGCTCGAACACGTCCTGGCAACCGGCGACTCCGTCACCGACCTCCAGCTCGTCGGCACCGCCCCCGGTGACACCGAGCGCCGCCACTGGTCGATGAACCTCTACCGGGTGCACAGCGGCTCGGGCCGCCCCATCGGCATCGCCGGACTTGCCACCGATGTGACCCGGCGCCACATCGCAGCCCGTGAGGCGGCCAGCGCCCGGCGCAACCTCGCCCTGCTCAACGAGGCGAGCGCCCGGATCGGCAACTCCCTCGACCTGGAGACGACCGCCCGCGAACTCCTCGACGTGGCCGTACCCGGATTCTGCGACCTCGCCGCCGTCGACCTCTACCAGGCCCTGCTCACCGGCGAGGAGACGGCGCCGGGCAGCGGGGGGTCCCTGCGCCGGGAAGCCGTCGGCGGCTCCGCCGGACTGCGCCGGGTCGCCTTCGCCAGCGCCGTGTCCGACGCCCTGCCCGACACCGTCCCCGACGGCACCGCGCCCGGCACCGCCGAGTCCCGGTCCGGCACCGGTCCGCCCGCACTCGGCGCCGTGCACCACTACCCCTTCGGCTCGCCCTGCGCCATCGCCCTGCGCACCGGCCATGTGGAGGACGTGCCGGGCGACGACCGCGGCTTCGTCCAGTCCACGCTCGCCGTGCCGATGGTCGCCCATGACACCGTGGTCGGCCTCGTGCAGTTCTCCCGTACGAAGGGCAGCGAACCCTTCGGCGAGCGCGACCGCGCCCTGGCCACCGAACTCGCCGCACGCGCCGCCGTCTGCATCGACAACGCCCGCCTCTACCGCCGCGAGCACGAACGCGCGCTGATCCTCCAGCGCAGCCTCCTGCCCCCGGGCGACCCCGAGGCCGCGGGACTCGACATCGCGTGCCGGTACCTGCCAGGCAACACGGCGACCGAGGTCGGCGGCGACTGGTTCGACGTGATCGAGCTCCCCGGTCACCGCACCGCCCTCGTCGTCGGCGACGTGATGGGCCGCGGGCTGCGCGCCGCCGTGGCCATGGGCGAACTGCGCACCGCCGTAAGAACCCTGGCCCTCCTCGACCTGGAACCCGCAGAGGTGCTCTCCGCGCTCGACGAGGTCGCCCGGGGCCTCGGCACCCCCGGCGGCAGCACCTCGTCCGATGCGGGCGGCGGCGCCCAGTGGCCCTCGCGGGCCGCCCACAAGTCGCGCGAGGCGGACCTCTCCGAGGTCTACCTGGCGACCTGCGTCTACGCCGTCTACGACCCGGTCACCCGGCGCTGCACCTTCGCCAACGCGGGCCACCTGCCCCCCGTCGTCGTCGAGCCGGGCGAAGCGGCGCTGCTCCTCGACGTCCCGCCCGGCATGCCGCTCGGCGTCGGCGGCGAACCCTTCGAGGAGGTCGAGGTGGAACTCAAGGAGGGCGCCCTGCTCGCCCTCTACACCGACGGTCTCGTCGAGTCCCGCGACCACCCGCTGGACGAGGGGCTCGAAGCGCTGCGCGAAGCCCTCGCCGAACCCGCCCGGCCGCTCGAGGACGTCTGCGACCACGTGCTGAGCTCGCTCGACACCCGGCACGGCGAGGACGACATCGCCCTGCTGATGGCCCGCATCCAGGGGCTGCCGGCCGATGCCGTCGGCGACTGGCGGCTGCCCCGCGAGCCGCGCTCGGTCGGCCGCGCCCGAGAGCTGGCCCGTGGCCAGCTGCTCGCCTGGAACCTCGACGACCTGGTGGACACCACCGAACTGCTGGTCAGCGAACTCGTCACCAACGCCCTGCGGTACGGCGAGGGCGAGATCCGGCTCAGACTGCTGCGCGACCGCACCCTCGTGTGCGAGGTGTGGGACGCCGGCCTCGTCCAGCCACGGCGCCGGCGCGCACGCGACACGGACGAGGGCGGCCGCGGACTCCAGCTGGTCGGGCTGCTGAGCGCGGCCTGGGGGTCACGACGGACACCGCGCGGCAAGACCGTCTGGTTCGAACTCCCGCTGCCCGCCGGCGGACCGGCCGTCGAGCGCACGGTGGAGGAACTGCTCAGCATGTTCTGAGGACGGCGCCCGAAGAGGTCAGCCCGTCTTCAGCGCGGCGAGGCGGGCCTCCACCTCGGCGCTGTCGCCCAGCGTGTCCAGCTGCTCGAACTGGGCGTCCAGCGACGACGCGGCGAGCTCCTGCTTGCCCAGTGCCTTCGCCTCCTCGCGCCGGACCTTGTCCTCGAAGCGGCTGATCTCGCTGGTCGGGTCGAGGACGTTGATGTTCTTCACGGAGTCCATCATCCGGTTCTGCGCCTGGGCGGACTTGGCGCGGGCGACCAGCTCGTCACGCTTGGACTTCAGCTCCGTCAGCTTCGTCTTCATCTGGTCCAGGCCGGACTTCAGCTTGTCCACCACCTCTGTCTGCGCGGCGATGGTGGGCTCCGCGGTCTTCGCCTCCTTCTCCGACTGGAGCTGGCGGCCGAGTGCGACCTTGGCCAGGTTGTCGAACTTGTCGGCGTCGGGGCCCGATCCGCCCGCGCGCAGCTCGTCGGCCTTGCGGCTGGCGGCGAGCGCCTTCTCACCCCATTCCTTGGCCGCCGCGACGTCCTCACGGTGGTCCTGCTCCATAAGGCGCAGATTGCCGATGGTGGCGGCCACGGCCTGTTCGGCCTCCGAGATGTTGGACGTGTAGTCGCGGATGAGCTGGTCCAGCATCTTCTGCGGGTCCTCGGCCTGGTCGAGCAGGGCGTTGATGTTGGCCTTCGCCAGCTGGGTGACGCGTCCGAGAACGGTCTGCTTGGTCATGGCACTCTCCTGTGTGTCCGGTCCTGCTGTGCAACGTGACGTGTACGTCTTCGGCTGTGCGCTCGGCCGCGTGTACGGCTGTCGGGCATCGGGCATCGCCCGCGTCCACGGCTGTGGGCCTCGTTCAGAAGCGGCCGCCGCCGCCCCGCCGGCCGCGGGTGCCCCCGCCGCCGAAGCTCCCCGGCCCGCCGCCCCCGCCGAAGCCGCCTCCGAAGCCGCCCCCGCCTCCGAACCCGCCCCCTCGGCCGCCGCCCATGAGTCCGCCGAGGATGATCCCGCCGAGGACCGCGCCGCCCATGCCCCCGCCCGCACCGCCACCCGGGCCGCCCCGTCCCCCGTACGCGCGCACATCCTGCTCCGCGAGGCTCCGCGCCTCCCCGGCCAGCGCGTCCGCCCGCTGTGCCTCGGCCAGCGCCGCCTGCGCATCGTCCGTCCCGGCCAGCTCACGGGCCCGCTCCAGTCGCCGCTGGGCCTCCGCCAGCCGGGTCCGGGCCTGACTGCCGACCGCACCCCTGTTGGTGGAGACGTAGTCGGCGGCGGAGCCGATCGCCGACCGTGCGGTGAGCATCGTCTGGTCGAGCAGGGAGCGGGCCCTGCGGTTGCCCTGCTCCTGCTCGCGCGCACCGGCCAGCGCCTCGTCCAGTGCCGCGTCCGCCTCCTCCACCCGGCGCAGCGCGTCGATGGGGTCGTACGCACCCGCGGCCAGCTCCTCCCGTACATCACCGGCCACGGACCGGGCGCGGGCGATCCGGCCGCGGAGGTCCGCGGTGGACACCCCCTCGGAGGTGCCCTCCAGCAGCCCTCCCGCGTCCGCCAGGTCCGTCTCCGTCTCCGTGAGCGCGGCCGGCAGTCCGGCCGCCGCCTCTTCCAGTTCCCGCGCGCGCCGGTCGACGGCGTCGACGAGCGTGGTCGCCTGGCCGATCGCACCCTCGGTGGCCCGTACGTACACCGCAGCCGCGGAGTGGTCGCCGCCGTCCACCGCCTGCCGGGCCCGGTTGAGCGACGACGTCGCGAAGACGAGCCGGTCCTTGGCCTGCTCGATACCGGCCACGACGGGGGCCGACGCGGACTCCGCGTAACGGTCGCGCAGCGCGGCCAGCGTGGTCTCCGCGGCGGAGACCCGGCCGGCGAGCGAACGGAACGCGCTCTCGGCCGCGGCCAGCGCCTGCGGGGCGTTGCGTTCCAGTTCCCGTAGCCGGTCGAAGTCCTCGGAGACCGCGTCCAGCCGTGCGTTCGCCTCCGCGCAGCGGCTGATGATCTCGTCCAGCATCCGGCGGCGGGTGGCGTCGTCCTCGGGGAAGGCGTCGTCGAGCTGCTGACGCAGCCGGAAGGCCGCCGTCAGCTCGCCCTTGGCGTAGCCGACGGCCTCGGCGAACGGCGCGGCGGCCGCCTCGCCGAACTGGGCGGTGGCGAATCCGAGTTCCTCGTCGCTCGTGCGGACCGCGTCGTCCGTGTCGACGAGCGTCTCCTTGGCCTGTGCGTCGAGTTCGGGGAGGGGGACGGGCGGCTGCTCCGGTTCGCCCTGCCCGGCTCCGGCCGGACCCCAGCCCGTCGCGCCGGGTGTCGTACGGGTGGTGGCGCGGCGCTTGCGCCGGGTGAACGCGTACGCGGCAACCGCTCCGACGCCGCCGACGAGGACGATCGGCAGCACCAGGTCCCCGGCGCTCGTCCCGCCGGAGCTCCCCGCGCCGGGGTCGGCGGCACCCGGGGTGATCGTCGGGGTGGGGACGGGTGAACCGGTCAGGACGGCGGAGTACCCGTCGGCCGCCCCGATCGCGGCACCCGCCCAGTCGTTCTCCTTGAGCGCCGGCTCGATGGCGGTGCTCGCCACGTCCTGGAGCTGCGCGTCGGTGAGGCGGGAGTCCTGGTCGACGGAGTAGGCGTACTGCCGGTCGTGGGTGGCGACAGCCAGCAGCACGTCGTCGAGGCCGAGCCCGTTGCGGTCGGCCGTCTCGTCGGCCCAGTCCTGCGCGGAGCGCCCGGAGAAGTCACGGACGTAGACCACGAAGAGCTGGATGCGGCGTTGGTCGTAGAGCCGGTCGAGCGCGGTGACGACCTGGGCCCTGCGGTCCCCGAGCGCGCCCACCCTGTCGGTGATCTGCCCGTCGCGGGACAGCGTGATGGGCCCGTCGGCGCGCGCGGCCGGCGCGGGGGCGAGGACCAGCCAGCACACCGTCAACAGCAGGGCGAGCAGGGCCCGGCCCGGTATGAGGATCCGGGTTCGGCTCACAGGCGGCATCACGTTTGTGAGGCTATGTCCGCCCCCGGCGGCCCGCGACCCGGCAGACGCTCCGGACGGTCCGCCCGGGAACGGTCCCCGGACCAGGCGCGTCCTGCTGTTCGTACGGGTGGGGCACACCGAGGAACACGGCCCGCTGTTCGTGCAGCCGGAGTACACCGAGTCACCGGGGGCTTCGGCGGACCGAGTCACCGAGTCACCCGGTCATCGGGACGCCGGGACATCGAGACACCGAGACAAGCAGGGGGCGCGCACGTGCGTGGGCGAATGGGGCGGGCGGCTGCCGCGGTACGGAGCGGGGCGGCCCGGTTCCTCGGGACCTGGCCGCGGCGGATCGCGCTGGGGCTGGTCCTGGTGATCGTGGTGCCGGTCCTCACCGCGGGTGTCGCACTGCGGCTCAACTTCACCGGCGATCCCGGGGACGGCACCCTGACCCGTGGCCGCGACGCCGTCTGGCTGGGGCACGCCTGGGTCGACGGACGGAAGAAGGACGCCGACCTCGCCGCGTTCGCCGCCCGGATCAAGGGCACGGGCATCAAGGACCTGTACGTCCATGCCGGGCCGCTGGAGCACGACGGCACCCTCCCCGCCTCCCGCTACCCCCGGGCGCACTGGCTGATCGACGCCGTGCACCGGACCATGCCGGGCATCCGCGTCCAGGCCTGGCTCGGGGACAGGCTGGCGAGCGAGGGGCCCGACGGGCTGCGTCTGGAGCGTGCCGCGTCGCGCGCCGCGGTCGTGGGCTCCGCGCGGCAGATCCTGGACGCCGGGTTCGACGGCGTGCACTTCGACCTGGAACCCCTGCACTCCGGCGACGCGCACTACCTCTCGCTCCTGGACGGTCTGCGGGCGCTCACCCGGGCGCGCGAGGTGCCGCTCTCCGTGGCGGCCCACCAGATCGACCCGCTGCCAGCGGCGCAGACCGTCCTCGGGGCGGTCACCGGCCGGGGCAAGTGGTGGTCGCAGAAGTACTTCGGGCAGGTGGCCCGCAAGGTGGACCAGATCGCCGTCATGTCGTACGACACCTGGATGCCGCTGGAAGGGCTGTACGGCGGATACGTGGCCGAACAGACGTCGCTGGCGCTCGAAGTGACGCCCCGCGACACCGATCTGCTGATGGGACTGCCGTTCTTCCACGAGAACGACCTCGGACACCACGCGTCGGCGGAGACGGTCGCGGCCGCGGTCCGCGGCACCAGACTGGGGCTGGGGCGCACGGACCGCGGCCGGGAACGGTTCGGGGTCGCGCTCTATGTCGACTTCGCCGCCCAGGACGGCGACTGGGCCGCGTACCGGGAGGGCTGGCACCGAACCGGCAGCCGGTGACCGGGCGCGCGCCTCAGATGCTGAACCGCTCCTTGGTGAGCAGCGGCCGCACCCGGGAGCGGAACCCACCGGTCCGGAACGGCTGCTGCAACAGGCCGGGGCGGAGGGCCTGGGCCAGGGCCGCGGCGATCATCCCCTGGTCCAGGGCGAGCAGATAGTCGCTGACCCGTCCGGTGGAGACGTTGACGGAGTCCCGGAACCCGTAACCCTCGTGATAGGCACCGAAGTCGCGGTCGAGCGCCCGCAGATTCGCCACCGCCTCGGCCGGCGCGTACGGCAGTGCGAGGAACGAGGCGTGCGGGGTGACCACACCGTTGGTGAACGCCGACGCGGGCGGCAGCGGAGCGCCGTCCGTCGTGTACGTACGGTCGGTGTTGGAGGCGTAGCCGTCGAGCTGCATGCCGAGCGCGTCGACGCCGTACTCCTGATAGCCGCCCTCGGGGATGTTGGCGGGCGAGAAGCCCCAGTACCCGTACTCCGCCTCCTGCGTACCGTGCTCGATCTGGCTGCGCACATAGCGCTGATGGGTACGGCCCCACGACTGCGGCGACCACTCCGGCTCCGGCACGAACAGCGGAACCATCAGCGCCTCGAACATCGATCCGCCCCAGGTGGGGACGATCTTGCGGCCGCGGTGCGTGTAGTGGCCCTGCCAGACGCGGACGCCGTCCATCGCCACGTAACCGCCCTGCGGCTGCTGCTCCTGCTCGTTGCCCGGGACCATGGTGCGCAGCAGGTGCCAGTAGTGGTCGGCGGGCAGCGAACCGTCCGCGATGCCCAGATAACTCGCCATACGGGGCTCGGTGTTGAGGGCGCCGTAGTGGTGACCGGTGGGCTCCTCGGTGTCCGTCCAGAAGCCGCCGCGCAGCTGGCCGGGGCCGGTGACCGGGTCCGCCGGGTCGTAGGGCGTGTAGTAGTACGACCAGTCCGCGTCCGCCAGGATGCGGGCGATGCGCGGACGCAGCGCGGGAGCCGCGTCCGCGGCGATGCGCAGGCCGGTGATCAGCCACGCGTTGTCGACGGACGACAGGAACGGGCGGACCTGGTCGCCGGTGCCGGGCCACTCGGTCAGCACCGAACCGTCGTGGGCGTCGTACCAGTTGAGCCAGAAGCCGTGGTGGCGCTCCAGCCGCTCGACGGACCGGACGGTGAGATCGAGCCTGCGCCGCATCGTGGCGTCGCTGATCACGCCGAGCCCGGCGGCGGCGACGGTGGACCACAGACCGCAGCCGATATTGGTCGGCGAGGTCTGGCGGGACTGGACGGGGCCGCCCGGCCCGCTCACGTCGATCTTGTCGACGGCGAGGCCGAGACCGGTCGTCATGGCCTCGATCGAGCGGTACGTGTCGCGGAACCAGTGCAGCAGCTGCGGTGAACCGGCGGCGGAGGCGGCGCCTGCGGTGGGGGCGGACACGGCTCCGAGCGACAGGGCGGCGGCCCCGGTCCCGGCGGCGGTGAGAAACGTGCGACGGTCCATGAAGGTCCAGCTCCCGGTGGCAGAAGGGGATGGGGGAGTTCGTGGCGTGCTCGATGCTGCGGAGGCACCTCCGCCGCCGTTTTCGGGTACGGCTGCCGGCACGGCCGGGGCCGTGGGGCCCGGACCGCGCCGGGGCTGCGGTGGTGCGGTGGTGCGGTGAATCAGTGGTGCGGTGAATCCGGTGGTGCGGTACGGGAACCGGCGGATGTCAGGTTCCGCCGGTTCCCGTACGCGCGGGAGCCGTCAGGAGCTCCCGGTCGTGGGGCCGGTGCAGAGGCTGTCGGGCGGCCTCTCAGCCGGCGTCGCGCGGCAGGGTCCGGGTGCGGCCCATCTCGCCCAGCCAGACGGCGGACGGCTTCGGCAGCCGCTCGAACGTCTCCGGGTTCCAGCCGATGAGGCCGAAGGTGGGCTTGTAGGAGCCCCACTCGTAGTTGTCGAGCGCGCTCCAGGCCAGGTAGCCCTGGATGTTGAGGCCGTCCTCGATGGCGGCGGCGACCTCGTTCAGCGCGCCGGTGTAGTAGTCGATCCGGCGGCTGTCCACGTCGGTGGCGATGCCGTTCTCGGTGACGATCAGCGGCACGTCGTGGCCCACGACGTCGGCGGTGTGGCGCAGCGCGTAGCCGACGGCGGAGGGGTAGTACTCCCACTGCGTGAGGGTGCGCTCGACGTCGTCCGAGGTGGGGATCGGGCCGTCGGTGCCGATCTTCGTCCGGGTGTAGGACTGCACACCGATCCAGTCGTCGCCGCGGGCGGCCTCGATGAAGACGTCCTCGCGGGGGTGACGGTAGGCCGCGGTGACCTCCTCGGCGCCGGGGAGGGCCTGGTAGACCTGGTTGGCGATGGTCCAGCCGACCTGGATGTCGGCGTTGATCGCCTTGACCTCCTTGACGGCGGCGTGGTGGGCGGCGATCACGGCCACGGTCGTCTCGTCGTCCGGGGTCGGCAGACCGGCGGGCGGGAAGCCGATGTCGCCGCGCTTGGCCTGACCCGCCATGACGGCGATCATGTTCGGCTCGTTGATGGTGCAGACGTGGCTGACGCCCTCGCCGATGACCGGTGCGCAGGCCGCGACGTAACGGGCGAACAGCTCGGTCGCGCCCTCGGCGGTGAAGCCGCCGCGGGCCTCGAACCACTGGGGGACGGTGAAGTGGTGCAGGGTGACCATGGGGCGCAGGCCGCGCTCGATGGCGCCCTCGACCATCCGGCGGTAGTGGGCGAGCTCGGCCCGGGAGAACTGGCCCTCGGCGGGCTCGATGCGGGCCCACTCGATGGAGAACCGGTAGTCGGTGAAGCCCAGTCCGGCCAGCACGTCCATGTCCTCGTGCCAGCGGTGGTAGCTGTCGCAGGCGTCCAGGCTGGGCTCCTGGATGTGGGTGCCCGCGGTGTGCTCCTTGACCCACCAGTCGCTGTTGGTGTTGTTGCCCTCGATCTGGTGGGCGGCCGTGGAGGCGCCCCACAGGAAGCCTTCGGGGAACGGAACCTGGGTGTGAGTCATCGCAAACTGTCTTTCTGGTGCGTGAAGGGGGGCGGCCGCCGGAAGTGAGGGGTGCGGCCTCGTACGTTTCGGTGGGGCGGCGGGTTACTTCATGCCCGCCGTGGCGATGCCCTGGGTGAAGTGCCGCTGGAGCGCGATGAACACGACCAGGACCGGCAGCACGATCAGGAAGGACCCGGCCATCAGCATGCCGTTGGAGCCGCCCGCCTTGTTCGGGTCGGTGGCGAACGTCGCCAGGGCGACCGGCAGCGTGTACTTGTCCGGGTCGTTGGTCGCGATGAGCGGCCAGACGAAGTTGTTCCAGGACCCCAGGAACGTGAAGATCGACAGCGTCGCCAGGGCGGGCTTCACCAGCGGCATCACGATCCGCCAGAAGATGTACCACTCGCCGGCGCCGTCCATCCGGGCCGCTTCCAGCAGCTCGTCCGGGATCGACTGCATGAACTGGCGCATCAGGAAGACCCCGAAGGCGCCCGCCGCGAACGGCAGCACCAGACCGGCGTACGAGTCGATCAGGCCCATCTTGCTCATCAGCACGAACAGCGGCAGGAGCATCAGGTTGCCGGGCACCATGAGGGCGCCGAGCACCAGACCGAAGATCTTGTTGCGGCCGGCGAACCTCAGCTTGGCCAGGGCGTACCCGAGCATCGAGCAGAACACCAGGTTCGAGACGGTGACCAGCACCGCGACGATCACCGAGTTCATGAAGTACAGCGGCAGGTCCAGCTTGTCGAGCAGGTCCCGGAAGTTGTCCAGGGTCCACTCGGTCGGGATCCAGACCGGCGGGCTCGCGGTCAGCTCGCTCGACGTCTTGAACGCGGAGAGGGCCATCCACAGGAACGGCGCCGACATGATCAGCAGCCCGAGCGAGAGCAGGACGTAGACGAGGACCCGCTTCAGCGAACGCGGCCGCTTGCCGCCGTCCGGCTGCCCGGTGTCCCCGGGCTTCTTCGACGGCGCCGTCGAGACGGCGCCCGGTGCACTGGTGGCGCTCATTTCGTGTTGTCCTTCAGCAGTCGGAGCTGCAGCACCGTGATGCCCATGATCACTACGAAGAGGACATACGCCATGGCGCTCGCATAGCCCATGTGGAAGAAGTTGAAGCCCTCGCGGTACATGTTCAGCGAGACGGTGAGCGTCGAGTCCGAGGGTCCGCCCTGCGTCATCACGAAGGGCTCCTCGAAGACGTTGAGGTAGCCGATTGTGGTGATCACCGTGGCGTAGAGCAGCGTGGGCCGCAGCAGCGGGACGGTGATGCCCTTGAACTCCTGCCAGATGTTCGCGCCGTCCAGCCGCGCCGCCTCCCGCACCTCGGTGGGGATGGCCTGGAGACCGGCGATGAAGAGCACCATGACCGTGCCCACGTTGCGCCAGACCGCCATCGCGATCATGGACGGCATGGCGAGCGTCTCGGAGCCGAGGAAGTCCGGCGCGGTGAGGCCCACTTCGGAGAAGAGGCCCGCGACGAGACCGTCGCTCGGATCGAGCACGAACCGCCAGACGACGGCGACCGCGACGATGGTGGTGACGACCGGGGCGTAGAAGCCGACGCGGAAGAAGGTCCGGGCCCGGTCGATGCCGTTGTTCAGCAGTACGGCGACGACCAGTCCGAGGAGGATCGTCAGCGGGACCCCGACGACCACGAAGTACGCCGTGTTGAAAAGCGACTTGAGGAACTTCTCGTCGCTGAACAGCTTGGTGTAGTTCTCGAAGCCGATGAAGTTCGCGTCCAGCGGGTGCGTCACGTTGCGCAGCCCGAAGTCCGTGAAGCTCATCACCAGCGTGGCGATGATCGGGACGGCCATGAAGACGAGGAAGAGCACGAGGAAGGGGGTGGAGAACAGCCAGCCGGCCATGTTCTGCACGCCCATCGAGGGCTTCCTGCGGCTTCGCGAACCC
The DNA here is from genome assembly GCF_040295435.1 of Streptomyces sp. NPDC002809. Taxonomy (NCBI): domain Bacteria; kingdom Bacillati; phylum Actinomycetota; class Actinomycetes; order Kitasatosporales; family Streptomycetaceae; genus Streptomyces; species Streptomyces sp. NPDC002809. The sequence continues at coordinate 52,397 of NZ_JBEOVJ010000003.1, read as the reverse complement.
TTCGGCCCGGCGGCCGGGGACGTGGTCCCCGGCCCGGCCTGCACCTTGGCCGGCTGTGCGGCCTTTCCGGTCGTGGTGCTCATGGCTCCTACTTCACGAGGCCTTCGATCTGGGACTGCGCGGTCTTCAGCGCGTCCTCGGCGGACGCCTTGCCCTGGGTCACCTTCGCGATGGCCTGGTCGACCTTGTCGGTGACCTCGGTCCAGTTGGGCAGCGAGGGGGAGGACTTGGCGGTGTCCATCTGCTTCTTGAATATCTGCAGATCGGCGTCGTCGGCGAGGGCACCGGAGGTCCAGGCGGCGGTGTTGGCCGGCAGGTCCTTGGTGCGCTTGTACCAGTCGGCCTGGCCCTCTGTGTCCGTCAGGTACTTGATGAACTGGGTGGCCGCGGCCTTGTGCTCGCTGTCCTTGGAGATCACCAGGGAGGAGCCGCCGGCCATCGAGACGGAGGACTTGTCGGCGGGCACGTTGGCCACCGCCCACTTGCCCTTGAGCTGCGGCTGGCCCTCGTTCAGCAGGGTCACGTGCCAGGGGCCGCCGAAGAACATCGGGACGCGGCCGTTGCCGAAGTCCTTCACGACGTCGTAGCCGGGCTGCACGGACTTGTTGGAGAGCCCCTTGTCGAAGTACGAGCCGTACTCCTTCAGCGCCTTGACGGCCTCGGGGCTGTCGACGACGGCCTCGCCCTTGTCATTGACGATCTCGCCGCCGGCCGAGTACAGGAAGGAGTAGAAGTTCTGCACCGTGTCCAGGCCACTGGGCTGGATGGACAGGCCCCACTTGGTACCGGCCTTCTTCTGGTACGCGGTGGCGAGGTCCTGCATCTCCTTCCAGTTGGTCGGAGCCTTGGTGATGCCGGCCTTCTCGGCCAGGTCGGTGCGGTAGTAGAGGACGCGGGTGTCGACGTACCACGGCACGCCGTACGCCTGTCCGTCCACCTCGCCCTGCTGCCAGCCGGCCGGGAAGAAGTCCTTCTCCTGGAAGGTCTTGGTGTCGACCGGTTCCAGCACGCCGAGCTCGGAGAACTCGCCCATGTAGCTGCCGCCCATCTGCGCCACGTCCGGCATGGTGCCGGCGGCGGCCGCGGAGACGAGCTTCTGGTGGGCGACGTCCCAGCCGACCGGGGTCACCTTGACGGTGATGTTCGGGTTGGCCTTCTCGTACACCTTGGCCACATCCGCGAGCTTCTCGCCCTCGGCCCCCATGGCCCAGACGGTGAGCGTCTGCTTCTTGTCCGCGGCGACGTCCTCGCCACCGGAGCTGCCGCAGGCGGTGAGGCCGAGGGCGAGCACGACTGCGATTCCGATGCCGGTGGAGGCGTTTCTGGCGGTGCGGGACATGGAGGGCTCCTCCTTGAGCAATCCGGATGTATGCGCTGCCTGTAAGCGCATACATCACTCTGCGGCAGAGATTCGGGAATCCGCAAGAGGGTGCTAGGTCACACTCGTGCAACGTGCTGGACATCTGAATGTTCAATTTGAAACGGTAAGGGGGCCGTTTGTGGAAAAGGTGATGATGTGACCGATTTCGCAGGGTTGGCTGATGAGTCGATCGGAGCCCTGGAAGCCTGCGTGAGGAGGGGGATAGTGTCGTGATCATGACTTCGTTCGTGCATGAGTTCCCCTTCGATCCGGCCCACGGCCGCACCCTCGACGACCTGGTGGCCGTCGGCGCGCCGCCCGCCCCCGACGACTTCGCCGACTTCTGGCGGGCCCGGTACGAAGTGGCCCGCAGTGTCGCCACGGACCCGGAACTCGGGCCGCTGGAGGACGAGCGCGACGGCGTGCGCATCCACGGTGTGACGTACACCTCGGTGGGCGGGGTGCGCCTCGGCGGCTGGGTGGCGCTTCCGGCGGAGGGCCCGGCGGCGGAGCCGGTGCGCCACGGGTTCGTCGTCGGGCACGGGTACGGCGGGCGCCAGGAGCCCGGGCCCGACGTGCCGCTGCCCCTGCCGTCGTCGGCCGCGATCCTGCCGTGCGTACGGGGGATGGGGGCGCGCGGACTCGTGGCGGGCATCCCCGACGTCTCCTCCGGGCATGTGCTGCACGGCATCGAGTCGCGCGACACCTACGTCATCGGCGACTGCGTGGCGGACCTGTGGTGCGCGGCGTCCGCACTCGTGGAACTGGTGCCGGAACTGGCCGGGGCGGGCCGGCTGGGCTGCCTCGGGGAGAGCTTCGGCGGGGGACTCGGTGCGCTGGCCCTGCCGTGGGACGAGCGGTTCGGGGCCGGGCAGCTGACGGTGCCCACGTTCGGGAACCACCCACTGCGGCTCACGCTGCCGTGCACGGGGAGCGGAGAGGCGGTGCGCGGGTACCACCACGAGCACCCCGAGGTCGTGGACGTGCTGCGGTACTTCGACGCCGCCACGGCCGCGGGGTTCGCGGAGCAGCCGGCGCTCGTGGCCGCCGCGCTGTTCGACCCGTCCGTGCCGCCGCCGGGCCAGTTCGCCGTGTACAACGCGCTGGCGGGGGAGCGGGAGCTGCTGGTGCTGCCTGCGGGGCACTTCGAGTACGAGGGGCTGGCGCAGGAGGAGGCCGGGCTGGTGGAGGCGCGGCGCGAGTTCTTCGGGAAGCGGCTGGGGCGGTGAGCCGCGCGCCGGGCGGAACGGAGGTCCCGCCCGGCGCGGCACGGTCAGCCGCAGCCGCAGCTGGCCCGGCGGATCACGGAGACCGGGAGGGTGAGCGACACCGGTTCGCGGCCACTGTTGTTCAGCCGCTCGACCAGTAGCTCGACCGCCTGTTCGCCCAGCCTGCGGATCGGCTGGCGCACCGTCGTCAGCGGTGGCTGGACGATCCGGCCGAGCGGGATCCCGTCGAAGCCGGTCACCGCCATGTCCTGGGGCACCCGCAAGCCGCGCCGCGCCAGGGCACGCAGGGCGCCCACCGCCATCTGGTCGTTGGCGAAGAGCATCGCCTCGGGCAGCTCCCCGCCCCGGTCCAGCAGGGTCTCGGCCGCCTGGGCGCCCTCGGCCTGCTTCATCATCGTCGTCCTGAGGGCCGGCTCGTCCGGTACCGGCAGGCCGGCGTCCCGGCACGCCTCCTGGAAGCCGCGGAACCGCGCCTCCGAGTCCGGTGAGTCGGTGTCGCCCGCGACGAAGGCGAGCCGGCGCCGGCCGTGGTCCTCGATCAGGTGGCGGGTCAGCTCGCGTTCGCCGTCGGCGTTGGCGACGATGATGTGGTCGAGGTGGTCGATCTCGCGCGGACCGGCGAGCATCACCACCGGCAGCCGGCGCGATATCACTTCGAGGTCCTCGGTCGGCACGGTCTGGGCCAGGACGGCGAAACCGTCGACCCGCCCCGCGACCTTCGCGACCAGGCTCTCCGGGCCGCCCTCCAGGGACGCCGCGATCAGCAGCGCGTACCCGTGCCGCCGGGCCGCGCGCTCCATGCCGCGGATGATCTGGTCGGAGTACAGCATCACCGCGTCGTCGGCGTCGCTGTCCGCCTCGGCGTCGGCCTCGGCGTCCGGGTCCGCGTAGTCCGGGAAGCACAGACCGAGCACTCCGGTGGTGCGGCTCGCGAGCCCCCTTGCGCTGCCGCTCGGTACGTAGCCGAGCTCGCGGGCCGCGTCGAGGACCCGCTCGCGGGTCTGGGCGCGCACTGATTCCGGGGTGCGGTAGACCCGCGAAACCGTGGCGATGGAGACGCCCGACCGCTCCGCCACGTCGTACACCGTTGGGGCGCTCACTCGACCGACCGTCCGCTTCTTCTTCCGTACCGACGCGTATCGGCACAACCCTCGCCGTACACGTTATGAAAGCGCATTCACCCTAGATCGCAGGCCGTGTGCGGGCAAGGCTGTCCATGAATCAACAGGCAACCTTGCAAGATGGCCTGTGCATCTTTTACGGTGAAGGCGTGACGCAGCCGCCCGGAACCACGCCCGCCGACCCGACCGCGGAGGAGGTGGCGAACCACCTCGCCTCGGTGGTCGGCAGGCTGCTGCGGCGGCTTCGCTCCTCGTCGTCGGAGAGTCTGCTGACCCCGACCCAGCGCTCGGTGCTGGCCCGGCTGGACGACGGGGGCCCTGCCACCACGGCCGATCTGGCCCGCTCCGAATTCGTGCGCCCCCAGTCCATGCGGCTGACGCTGGGCGCGCTGGAGGAGCAGGGGCTCGTCGACCGGGCACCCGATCCGGTCGACGGCCGCAAGTCGGTCATGTCGGTCACGGACGCCGGCCGCGCGACTCTCGCCGAGGTCCGTGCCGCCAAACGCAACTGGCTCGCCGACGCGATCGCCGCCGAGCTGGACGGGGCGGAGCGCCGCACCGTCGCCGAGGCCGCCGCCCTCGTCGAGCGCCTGGTCGGTTCATGACCGCGCCCACCACACGCGGCGACAGCCCGGGGGGACCGGCCCGCCGGACCCCGCGCCCGCCATCCATGACGGGAGTCCGGGGGACCGGCCCGCCGGACCCCGCGCCCGCCATCCATGACGGGAGTCCGGGGGACCGGCCCGCCGGACCCCGCGCCCGCCCGCCCCCGTACTCGAATCCCCGAGCACCACCCGGCAAGGAGCCCCGCCATGAGCGCCACCACCCTCGACCCGAAGAGCGCCCTGATCGTCGTCGACCTCCAGAAGGGCATCGTCGGTCTGCCGACCGCCCACTCCGCCGCCGAGGTCGTCGCGCGTGCCGCGACCCTGGCCGACGCCTTCCGGGCCAAGGGCCTCCCGGTCGTCCTGGTCCGTGTCACCGGCGGCGCCCCCGGCCGCACGGACGGCCCCGCCCGGTCCGGGCAGCCGGCAGCCGACTGGGCCGAGATCGTCCCCGAGCTCGGCCCGCAGGAGAGCGACATCGTCGTCACCAAGCAGCAGTGGGGCGCCTTCTACGGCACCGACCTCGACCTCCAGCTGCGCCGCCGCGGTGTCACGCAGGTCGTGGTGGCCGGGATCGCGACCAGCATCGGCGTCGAGTCCACCGCCCGCGCGGCGCACGAGCACGGCTACCACGTCACCGTCGCCACGGACGCGGTGACCGACATGAGCGCCGAGGCCCACGACAACAGCGTCGGGCGGATCTTCCCCCGCCTCGGCGAGACGGACACGACGGACGTGATCGTCAAGCTGCTCGGCTGACCACCGGCCTCATGTCGCGTCCCGCCGGCGGATCTTGTTCCCCAGCCACACCAGCGGGTCGTACTTGCGGTCCACCGCCCGCTCCTTCAACGGAATCAGCGCGTTGTCGGTGATCTTGATGTGCTCGGGGCACACCTCCGTACAGCACTTCGTGATGTTGCAGAGGCCGAGCCCGTGCTCCTCCTGGGCCGTCGCCTTCCGGTCGAGACCGGCTTCGGCGGCGGCGTCCAGGGGGTGCATGTCCAGTTCGGCGACCCGCATCAGGAAGCGCGGCCCGGCGAAGGCCGACTTGTTCTCCTCGTGGTCGCGCACCACGTGGCAGGTGTCCTGGCACAGGAAGCACTCGATGCACTTGCGGAACTCCTGCGAGCGGTCCACATCGACCTGCTGCATCCGGTACTCGCCCGCCTTCACCCCCTCCGGGGGCACGAACGCGGGGATCTCGCGCGCCTTGGTGTAGTTGAAGGACACATCCGTCACCAGGTCGCGCACCACGGGGAATGCCCGCAGCGGTGTGACGGTGATCGTCTCCTCACGGCCGAAGACCGACATCCGCGTCATGCACAGCAGCCGCGGCCTGCCGTTGATCTCCGCGCTGCACGAACCGCACTTGCCCGCCTTGCAGTTCCACCGCACCGCCAGATCACCCGCCTGGGTGGCCTGGATGCGGTGGATGATGTCGAGGACGACCTCACCGTCGTTGACCTCGACCTCGAAGTCCTCCAGACCGCCGCCTTCGGTGTCCCCGCGCCACACCCTGAACCGTGCGTCGTAGCTGCTCACTCTTCGAGCTCCTCATCGGCGAGGTACTTGACCAGCTCCTCCTTCTCGAAGAGGGAGAGCAGATCCGGACGGATGGGTTCGGTCACCTTGCGTACGAGGTCGATCCGGCCCTCCGGCGGTGCGGCGGAGTCATGGGCCGGCCGGCACAGTAGATTGACCGGGCGCCAGGAGCGCTCCATCCCCGGGCAGTCCTCGCGGGTGTGGCCGCCGCGGCTCTCGGTGCGCTCCAGCGCCGCCCGCGCGATGCACTCGCTGACCAGCAGCATGTTCCGCAGGTCCAGGGAGAGGTGCCAGCCGGGGTTGAACTGCCGGTGCCCCTCGACCCCGGCGCGCCGGGCCCGTTCGCGCAGCCCGGCCAGCTTCTCCAGGGCCTGTTCCATCTCGGGGGCCCGCCGGATGATGCCGACCAGGTCGTTCATCGTCTGCTGGAGTTCCTGGTGCAGGGTGTACGGATTCTCCGTCGGCACACCCTCGGCGAGGTCCTCCGCGCTGAACGGACGCAGGGCCTCCGCGGCCGCTGCGTCGATCTGCGCCTCGTCGACCACCGGCAGGGCGTCGGCGGACGCGGCGTACCCGGCGGCGTGCAGCCCCGCCCGCCGGCCGAAGACCAGCAGATCGGACAGGGAGTTGCCGCCGAGCCGGTTGGAGCCGTGCATGCCGCCCGCCACCTCGCCCGCCGCGAAGAGACCCGGCACGTCGAGGGCGGCGGCGGTGTCGGAGTCGACGGCTATGCCGCCCATCACGTAGTGGCAGGTCGGGCCCACCTCCATCGCCTCGGCGGTGATGTCGACGTCCGCCAGCTCCTTGAACTGGTGGTACATCGACGGCAGCCGGCGCCGGATCCGCTCCGCGTCCATCCGGGTCGACACATCGAGGAACACCCCGCCGTGCGGCGATCCGCGCCCCGCCTTCACCTCGGAGTTGATGGCCCGGGCGACCTCGTCGCGCGGCAGCAGTTCGGGCGGGCGGCGGTTGTGGTCCGGGTCCTCGTACCAGCGGTCGCCCTCCTCCTCCGACTGCGCGTACTTCTCCTTGAACACGTCGGGGACGTAGTCGAACATGAACCGCTTGCCCTCGGAGTTCCGCAGCACCCCGCCGTCGCCGCGCACCGACTCGGTGACGAGGATGCCCTTGACCGAGGGCGGCCAGACCATGCCGGTGGGGTGGAACTGCACGAACTCCATGTTCAGCAGGGGCGCGCCGGCGAGCAGGGCCAGCGCGTGGCCGTCGCCGGTGTACTCCCAGGAGTTCGACGTCACCTTGAAGGACTTGCCGATGCCGCCGGTGGCGAGGACCACCGCAGGGGCCTCCAGCACGAAGAAGCGGCCGGTCTCGCGCTCGTAGCAGAAGGTCCCGGAGACGCGCTCCCCGTCCTTCAGGACGCGGGTGACGGTGCACTCCTGGAAGACCTTCAACCGCGCCTCGTGGTCACCGAATTCGCGTTCGTCCTCCTGCTGGAGCGAGACGATCTTCTGCTGGAGGGTGCGGATCAGTTCGAGGCCGGTACGGTCCCCGACGTGTGCCAGGCGCGGGTACTCGTGGCCGCCGAAGTTGCGCTGGGAGATCTTCCCCTCGGGGGTGCGGTCGAAGAGCGCGCCCCAGGTCTCCAGCTCCCAGACCCGGTCGGGCGCCTCCTTGGCGTGCAGTTCCGCCATCCGCCACTGGTTGAGGAACTTGCCGCCGCGCATGGTGTCGCGGAAGTGCACCTGCCAGTTGTCCCCGGAGTTCACATTGCCCATGGAGGCGGCGATTCCGCCTTCCGCCATGACCGTGTGCGCCTTGCCGAAGAGCGATTTGCAGATGACGGCCGTACGGGCCCCGCGCTCCCGGGCCTCGATGGCGGCGCGCAGTCCGGCGCCTCCGGCACCGACCACGACGACGTCCCACTGCTGTCGTTCGAGCTCAGTCATTCAGAAAAACCTCGGATCGTCGAAGGCGCCGGAGGCGACGAGATACACGTAGAAGTCGCACGCCGCCACGCTGATCAGCGAGGCCCAGGCCAGCAGCATGTGGCGGGCGTTGAGCCGCCCCACCCAGCCCCACAGCCGGTAGCGCACGGGATGCTTCGAGAAGTGCCGCAGCCGGCCGCCGATGATGTGCCGGCAGGAGTGGCAGGACAGGGTGTACGCCCAGATCAGGACGATGTTGACCAGGAAGATCAGCGAGCCGAGACCCATGTGGCCCCACGCGTAGTGCTCGTCGCGGAAGGTGAGCACGGTGTCGTACGTGAGGATCCCGGCGACCGGCACGGCGGCGTAGAAGGCGTACCGGTGGATGTTCTGCATGATCAGCGGGAAGCGGGTCTCACCGCTGTACTTCTGGTGCGGCTCGGCGACCGCGCAGGCCGGGGGCGAGGCCCAGAAGCCCCGGTAGTAGGCCTTGCGGTAGTAGTAGCAGGTCAGCCGGAAGCCGAGCGGGAAGATCAGGATCAGCAGGGCGGGGGACAGGCCCCACCAGCTGCCGAAGAGGTCCAGGTTCGGGCCGCCCCGCATGGGGGCGCAGTTGTCCGCCAGACAGGGTGAGTAGAACGGTGAGACATACGGGGCCGCGTAGTAGTCCGCGTTCGAGAAGGCCCGCCACGTCGAGTAGACGATGAAGGCGAGCAGCCCGCCCGCCGTCACGGCGGGCGCCAGCCACCAGCGGTCGGTCCGCAGGTGGCGGGCGGCGATGGCGGCCCGCGCGGGGTGGTGCACGCCCGTAGTCCGGGCGCTGCGCCCGTCCGGCGGGCGGGGCTCCGTGTCCGGAGCCGTGCCCGGGGCGCTGCCCGGGTCCTTGCCTGAATCCGTTCCTGTTTCCGTACCGGTGGCCAAGGAACTCTCCTAGGAGGTGTCAGGCATCCCCTCTAGGGGGCGTGCCTGCCGGGGACGCCCAGACCCTCGTCGTCCGAGTCCGTCCACAGGGTGGTGTCGTACGGCGCCTCGGTGATCGTGATGACGTCGTCGACGGGTGCGGCGTGGCCGGCCGGGCCGGGCGGGCCCGGTGCGGTGTCCTGCGCGCGCAGTTGCGCGAGGCTCCGCTCCAGTCGTCCGACGGTGCGGACCAGGTCGTCGAGACAGTGCTGAACTGCCGTCAATTCGTCCTGCAGTGACATGACTTGATCTCACTTCCGCAGTCGCGGGTGGCCATGCTCATGCGCATGCGAGTGTCGCGCGTCACATCCCCGTTGGGAAGAGAGCGGACCCTCCTGTCTTGCGGACGAGGGGCGCGCGGCCGCCGGGAGTGTCTGATTCCGGCCGGTTCCGGCGCTCCGCCGCACGGGTGAGTTTCGGGACTGCCGCGCCGTGTCTGCGCGGTCTCCCGCGCGTGGACGCTTTCAGTGGACGGGCGGAACCAGTGTGATCAACTGCAAATGCCACCAAATACGCAACATCCGGTCTATTCGGGTAAGAGTGGGCCGGGCCGTCCCCGGAGGTATCAGTCATGTCCCACGTCGGCGTCCCGCGCGGGACATCCCGAAAGCGCCGCTCGCTCGCACTTCTCACCACGGGCGTGCTCGCCCTCCCCGCACTGGCCGGATGCAGCTCGGGCAAGGACGAGGCCACCAGCGCCGCCGTCGTCCCGCAGGACGTCGCACCGGCCGCCCGCGCCCAGGTGGCGGAGGGCGGCACGGTCAACTGGGCGATCGACGCGATGCCCGCCACCCTCAACGCCTTCCAGGCCGACGCGGACAGCGCCACCACCCGGATCACCGGTGCCCTGCTGCCGACCCTCTTCCCGCTCGACGCCAAGGGCCGGCCGCAACTGAACCCGGACTACCTGGAATCCGCGAAGGTGGTCGACACCGAGCCCAAGCAGGTCGTGCTCTACCGGCTGAACCAGCAGGCTGTCTGGAGTGACGGGCGGGAAATCGGGGCACCCGATTTCGTCGCCCAGTGGCGTGCGCTGAGCGGCAAGGACTCCGCCTTCTGGACAGCCCGCAACGCCGGGTACGAACGCATCGAGAAGATCGAGCGCGGCGCCGACGACCTGGAGGTCAAGGTCACCTTCGCCAAGCCGTACGCGGACTGGCGCTCCCTCTTCTCCCCGCTGTACCCGAAGCAGGTGACGGGCTCCCCGGACTCCTTCAACGACGGTGCGCGGTCCACGATCGAGGCGACCGCGGGACCGTTCCGGCTGCGCGAGGTGGACAAGGAGTCGGGATCCGTCACGCTGGCCCGCAACCCGCGCTGGTGGGGGAGGCCCGCCAAGCTCGACTCCCTGGTCTTCAAGGCCGTCAAGCCGCAGGACCGCACCGAGGCGCTGGCCGAGGGGAAGATCGACGTCGCCGACATCGACGCGGCGTCCGCACACCGCATCGTCCAGGCCGCCCGGGACACCGGCGCCAACGGCGCACCGCCCGCCCACGGCCCCGGCTCCGAGATCACCCCCGCCCAGGCGCTGCGGTCCTGGGCGCTGGCGCACGGCTCCGACGAAGAGGTGGCCGAGGAGGCGCAGGAGGCCCGGGACGAGAAGGCCGGTGCCGCGAAGGCGTACGCCGCCGAGCAGAGCGACCTCCGCGCATACGTGGTGCGCAAGTCCCTGGAGCCCGCGTACACCCAGCTCGCGCTGAACGGGGAGACCGGGCCGCTCGCCGACGACCGGGTGCGCCGGGCCGTGGCCCGTGCCCTGGACCGCCAGGAACTCGTCGACGCCGTACTCAAGCCGCTCGGCCTGCCCGCCGAGCCGCTCGGCAGCCACGTGGCCCTGGCCGGGCAGCCCGCCTACAAGGACGGCAGCGAGGCGCTCGGCAGCCAGGACACCAAGGAGGCCCAGGCCCTGCTTGCCGACGCGGGCTGGACGCGCGAGGGCGCCACGAAGAAGACGGACGGGACCAAGGCCGGCAGCGAGGGCGAGAAGCAGAAGGACGCAGGTAAGACGCAGGAGAAGGCCACGGAGGAGAAGGAGGCCGCACAGAAGAAGGAGGCCGCGGAGGAGAAGAAGGCCACGGAGGAGAAGGAGGCCGAGGAGGAGGCCACGGAGGAGAAGGCCGACAGCGCGACGGACGACGGCAAGACCGACGACGCCGCCCGGCGCGAGCCCTCCGAGGACGACGGCCTCTACATCGTCGGCGACGACGACAAGCCCGGAGAGGCGGAGGACGCGGCAATCCACGTCATCGCGCCCGCCCCGGCCGCAGCCGCACAGAGCGCCGCGCTGCTGCGCCAGGCGGGACGACTGGGCGAGACGGGCACGTCGGAGGACGCCCCCGTCCGGATCTCCGCCCAGGACCGGCAGCCCGGCGGCGCGGCCGGTGCCTACGCCCCGGCCGGTACCGCGGCCCCCGCCCAGGCCCCCGACTCCGCGCGCGGCCCCCTCGGCAAGGACGGCAAGCCGCTGTCGCTGCGGTTCGTCCTGCCGTCCGGCCCGGGCTCCGAGTCCCTGCGCAGCGTCGGCGACAAGATCGCGGCGATGCTGGACACGATCGGGATCCGTACCGAGATCACCAAGGTCTCCGACGACAGCTACTTCCGGGACCACGTCGCGTCAGGCGACTACGACCTGGCGCTGTACTCCTGGCCCGCCACCGCCTACCCGGCCACGGACGACCGCCCGATCTTCGCCAAGCCTGTGCCCGCCACCGACGGCTCGCTGCTCGTCGAGCAGAACTACACCCGCGTCGGTACGGACCACATCGACCAGCTCTTCGACGAGGCGGTCTCGGAGCTCGACGAGGGGGCGGCCGGCGACCTGATGAAGCAGGCGGACGCCCGCCTCTGGGCCGCCGCAGGATCGATTCCCCTGTACCAGCGGCCGCAGCTGGTCGCGACGGACAAGAAGCTCGTGAACGTCGGCGCCTTCGGCTTCGGGGCGCCGCACTACCAGGACATCGGTTTCAAGAAGCCGCAGTCCGCCGGTGCTCCGGCCAACACGAAGAAGTAGCAGGTCAGCGACTGGCCGAAAGCTCAGAACTGGCTCAATTCCCTTGCCCGCCGGACTGCCGGCGGGCAAGGCTGTGTCCACCCGCTGACCCGGGTAGCCGCTCCACCACCCGATCCCCGGGGCCCCAACCCCGGAGATCCCGCCGCGCAGGCTCCGCTCCGAGTCCCACCTCGGAGCCGTGGCCCGGATCCCCACCTCCGAGGCCGTCCGGCCCCGCGTGTGTGTCGTCCGCCCCGGGGGCGTGCTCACGGCCACCGGTGAATTCCTCCGGAAGAAGTGATCACGGGGGCGGAGACACGAAGCGGACGCGTGCTCGGCGGTCCGGCGGGACGGACCGAGGTCCGCACGCGTTCGAACAGGGGCCATCGCCCCGTATCGGGGGATCCCGCCGGCCGGCGGACAGGCCCCGTGGCCTGCCCTGTGGCCCGTCCCACGGCCGGTAGGACTTGCCCGGGAAGCCGGAGGCGCGCCCGCCCCGTACCATGGGACTAGCCGTGGCGTGTCCGCCCGGCGGGCGTACGAGGACTCAAGACCGACTAAGACGCCTGATCCCGACCCGAGAGAAGCGCTAGCCACCCATGCCCACGCGCCACGACATCCGTAACGTAGCCATCGTCGCCCACGTCGACCACGGCAAGACCACGCTGGTCGACGCCATGCTCAGGCAGGCCGGCGCCTTTGCCGCGCACGCCGCCGAGAACCTCGACGAACGCATGATGGACTCGAACGACCTGGAGCGTGAGAAGGGCATCACGATCCTGGCCAAGAACACGGCCGTGAAGTACCACCCCAAGGATGGCGGCGACGTCATCACGATCAACATCATCGACACCCCCGGCCACGCCGACTTCGGCGGTGAGGTCGAGCGAGGCCTGTCGATGGTGGACGCGGTCGTGCTGCTGGTCGACGCCTCCGAGGGCCCGCTGCCGCAGACCCGCTTCGTGCTCCGCAAGGCGCTGACGGCCAAGCTGCCGGTCATCCTCTGCATCAACAAGACGGACCGGCCGGACTCCCGCATCGCCGAGGTCATCGACGAGACGTACGACCTCTTCCTGGACCTGGACGCCGACGAGGACCAGATCGAGTTCCCGATCGTCTACGCCTGTGCCCGTGACGGCGTCGCCTCGCTGACCAAGCCGGAGGACGGCACCGTCCCGCCGGACAGCGACAGCCTGGAGCCGTTCTTCAGCACCATCCTGTCCGCGGTCCCGGCCCCGGAGTACGACGACGAGGCGCCCCTGCAGGCCCACGTCACCAACCTGGACGCCGACAACTTCCTCGGCCGTATCGCGCTGTGCCGCGTCGAGCAGGGCGAGCTGCGCAAGGGCCAGACGGTCACCTGGATCAAGCGTGACGGTACGCAGTCCAACGTCCGCATCACCGAGCTGCTGATGACCGAGGCGCTCACCCGTAAGCCCGCCGAGAAGGCCGGTCCGGGCGACATCTGCGCGATCGCCGGTATCCCGGACATCATGATCGGCGAGACCCTGGCCGACACCGAGAACCCGATCGCGCTGCCGCTGATCACGGTCGACGAGCCCGCCATCTCGATGACCATCGGTGCGAACACCTCGCCGCTCGTCGGCAAGGGCGGCAAGGGCCACAAGGTCACCGCCCGGCAGATCAAGGACCGTCTGGACCGCGAGCTCGTCGGTAACGTCTCGCTCCGCGTCCTGGAGACCGAGCGCCCCGACGCCTGGGAGGTCCAGGGTCGTGGTGAGCTCGCCCTGGCCATCCTCATCGAGACCATGCGCCGGGAGGGCTTCGAGCTCACCGTCGGCAAGCCGCAGGTGGTCACCAAGCAGGTCGACGGCAAGACCCACGAGCCGATCGAGCGCATGACGATCGACTCGCCGGAGGAGCACCTCGGCGCCATCACGCAGCTCATGGCGACCCGTAAGGGCCGCATGGAGACCATGACGAACCACGGTTCGGGCTGGGTCCGCATGGAGTGGATCGTCCCGTCCCGCGGCCTCATCGGCTTCCGTACGGAGTTCCTGACCCAGACCCGCGGCACGGGCATCGCGCACTCCCTGTTCGAGGGCCACGAGCCGTGGTTCGGCGAGCTGCGCACCCGTCACAACGGCTCGCTGGTGGCGGACCGCGCGGGCGTCGTGACGCCGTTCGCGATGGTCAACCTCCAGGAGCGGGGTGTCATCTTCACGGAGGCCACCACCGAGGTCTACGAGGGCATGATCATCGGCGAGAACTCGCGCGCCGACGACATGGACGTGAACATCACCAAGGAGAAGAAGCTCACCAACATGCGTGCGGCTTCCGCGGACACCACGGAGAACGTGGTGCCCGCCCGCAAGCTGTCGCTGGAGCAGTCGCTGGAGTTCTGCCGCGACGACGAGTGCATCGAGGTGACCCCGGAGACCGTGCGTATCCGCAAGGTCGTCCTGGACCAGAAGGAGCGCGGCCGCTCCGCGTCGCGCGCCAAGCGCTGACCTGGCACCACCCCGAGCGCGCCTGTCGAGAGGCCCGGTTCACCCGCAGATCATGTGGGCGAGCCGGGCCTCTCGGCGTTTCCTCCTCGACCCCCGGCCCGGGCTGGGGGAGGAAGTGTCGGGAGGCCCGGCTATGTGCTATTGGAAAGTTTCGGCGGATGCCGGAGGTGCGGTGATCAAGTGTGTCAGTTCTGTCACCGTGGCCTCGGGCTGCCCTGAAATCACTGGTGCTTTCGTCACCCGCACGCCATGCTGAGTCCTGCCGCACCGGGGAGTGCGGTGGTGATTGCCTTGTGACTGACCAGTACTTTGCGCAGGCAATCAATGGGGGCGCAGGGGGTGATGGCGTGTGTGCCGAGCCGTCTGCGCAAGATGAAATGGGACATCTTGAACATGCGTATCGCTTCGGCGGCGGTCGGGACCGCACTCGTCGCTTCGGCCCTGGTGGCCGGTCCGGTGACCACGGCAAGTGCCGCACCGCTGATCTGTGATCCGGGCAGCCGGTCGGTGAGCTGGGTGACCACGAGCCACAGCCGGGTGCTCACACACGCCCCGAAGGGCTTGGAGAAGGAGTACTCGGGGGGCAAGAAGACGTACTCGAAGACCGTCACCCACGAAAAGACACTGTCCTCCTCCTGGTCCGTCACCGGCGGCGCGTCCGCGGGCTTCTCGGTGGCCAAGGTGCTGGCGAGCCTCGATGCGCACGTCGAAGGCAGCTACACGCACTCCAAGGGGCACACCACGACCAAGAGCATCACGGTCACGGACGAGCTGACGAAGAAGGGCCGGTACTGGTTCTACGCGGGCCGGCTCAAGGCGTCCGGTTACTGGCAGGGCTTCCGCTGCGATCGCGGCACCAAGTGGATCGAGCAGGCGCACGGTACGGCGAAGACGTACGGGGCACTGGTCGAGGGGACCACCCGCTGCGGTGAGAAAGTCAGTAAGAAAAGCATCGCCAACCTGGTGCAGAAGAAGTACTGCTGACCCGGCTGCCCGACGGCAGAACCGGGAGTGCCCCGCCGATCCAGCCGGATCGGCGGGGCACTCCCGCGTGTGCGTGCCGCTTGCGGCGGGCACCACGACTGTCAGGGCCGTCGCCGCCCGGTCCTCTCCGGGTCCTCGGTCGGGAACGGTCCGATGCGCGGCCGGGGGAGACCCCGCCTTCGCGGGCGGCGGTGGCGGAAGGGGGAGGAGTGGTACCTGCCGACGGTCGCTGTCTCACGTGTCGGACGGTTGTGACGCGTAGCCAGGTGGCGCAGGGCGCAACCCGTTTTCTTTCGTCAGACGTCCGGATATCGACCGCCGTTCACCGGAGCACGTGTTAACAGTCCGTTTCGGGTGTGTCTGTCTAGGATCACTTTGTCCGAATTTCGGCCATCCGCGGCTTCCTATGTTGTCAAACCGAGACCCTTTAAGTGTGGTTTACAGCCCGGTTGTGCTCAATAGTTGGCTCAGTTGAGCTCGGGTCAATGAGGCGCGCACTGGCAGGGTGCCGACTCGCGAGCACGCTGGGTGTACCGGTCGAGCATGTCAGGGATGACTGCGGATGTCGGTACCTCTCTTGCGGTGAACAAAGTGGACTCTTGAGGAGGAACCCATGCGTGGTGTCATAAGCACCAACTGGGTCGTGTGCGCGACGTTGATCCCTACGGGGGTCGGCCGACCGTGACAAGTCCTGTGCAGATCGACGACGCCGAGGCGTCAGCCCTCCCGGCGTCCGGGAGTGAGTCGGTCTCCGGTGAGCCGGAGACCAAGAAGGCCGCAGGTCTTTCCCCCGGGCAGCTGATGTGGCGTCGGTTCAAGAGGGACCGCACCGGAGTCATATCCGCGTGCATCGTCATCTTCTTCTTCGCGGTGGCGATACTCGCGCCCGTGATCTCGATGCTCTACGGCAAGGACGCCTACACCCTTTACGGGCAGGACAACCTCGACCTCCTCGACGAGTTCAACATGCCGACGGGTGGGGCGGGTGGCATGTCCGCCGACCACTGGTTCGGCATCGAGCCCAACCTGGGCCGAGACGTCTTCATGCAGCTCGTCTACGGCATGCGCACCTCGATCTACACCGCTCTGGCAGCCACCGTCCTGATGGTTGTGGTCGGTGTGTTCTTCGGCCTGGTGGGCGGTTACTTCGGCGGCAAGATCGACTACTGGGTCGGCCGGCTGACGGACTTCCTGCTCGGCTTCCCCAGCCAGCTGTTCTTCATCGCCTCCATGCCGGTGGTCGTCGCGGCGTTCGTCCGCCCCGACGAGGAGACCCCCACCGCCCTGCGAGCCGTGGCGATCATCATCGTGCTGTCGTTCCTGGGCTGGATGGGCCTCTCCCGTCTGATCCGCGCGGAAACTCTGACCCTGCGTGAGCGGGAGTTCATCGAGGCCGCGAGGATCTCGGGCGCCTCGCCCTCGCGGATCATCCGCAAGGAACTGATGCCCAACATCATCACGCCGGTGCTCGTGCAGGCCACGCTGATGCTGCCGTCCACGATTCTCTCCGTGGCGTTCCTCTCCTACGTAGGCGTCGGCTTCGTCGAACCCACCCCGGACTGGGGTCGGATGTTCGCCATCGGTGCCGACATCTACGAGCAGGACCCGGTCTACATGCTGTTCCCGGGTATCGCCATGGTCGTCTTCGTGGTGGCGTTCAACCTTCTCGGCGACTCGGTCCGAGACGCGTTCGACCCCAAGTCCGGACGCTAGAACTTCCGTCCCCCCCGCGGATGGGGTAGCTGTCACCCGGACGCCGGCCAGGGCCGGACGCGCCAGGCAGCCCAGTTGGATCACTACTGACAGATAGGTACTCATCGTCATGAGCATCTTTGGTACGCGCCAGATGCGCGCCGCGGTCATCGCGGTGGCAGCCGGTTCGTTGGTGCTGACCGCATGCGGCGGCAGCGACAACGACAGCACCAGCAAGAGCAAGTCGAAGACCCAGGAAGACGCTGCCAAGCAGTCGTCGGCCGTCATCATGGGGGACGCGAAGGTCTCCACCGGGCCCGCGGCCGAGGTTCCCGGCGCCAAGTCCGGCGGCACCATGACGGTCTACCAGGAGGGTGACTTCTCGCACCTGGACCCGGGCCAGAGCTACGTCAGCGACGCCAAGCAGCTCGACCGGCTGCTCCAGCGTGGTCTGACGCAGTACCAGGAGGACGACAAGGGCCAGCTCACCGTCGTCGGTGACCTCGCCACCGACTCCGGCAAGGTGTCCGACGGCGGTAAGACCTGGACCTACACGCTCAAGGACAACCTCAAGGACGAGAACGGCAACGTTATCGACTCGTCCGACATCCGTCACACGATCGAGCGCCTGTACGCGCCGTTCATCACCGACGGTCCGATCTACATCCAGAACTGGCTGTCCGGCGCGGGCACCACGTACCGCAAGGCACTGCCTGAGGGTCCGTACAAGGGCAAGCACCTGCCGGACTCGGTCCTGGCGACCCCGGACGCGAAGACCGTCGTCTTCAAGTTCAAGGACGCGCAGCCCGACCTCGGCCAGGCGCTGGCGATGCCCGGCTACTCCGTGGTTCCGAAGGAGACGGACACCAAGGAGAAGTACGACACGGACCCGGTCTCGACCGGCCCGTACAAGATCGCCGACTTCAAGCCCGGCAAGTCGATGAAGCTCGTCAAGAACACGAACTGGGACCCGAAGTCCGACTCGGTCCGTCACCAGTACGTCGACGGCTTCAACATCGAGTTCAACCACGACGACGACGACCAGACCAAGACCCTCCTGGCCGACCGTGGCGAGGCCAAGAACGCCGTGATGTTCACGGGTCAGGTCGCCACCAACCAGGTGAGCAAGGTCGTCGGCGACGCGGCCGCGATGAAGCGCACCATCCAGGGCTACGCGCCGTACGTGTGGCAGCTCAACTTCAACCTGGACCGCATGACGGACAAGAAGGTCCGTGACGCGATCACCTACGCGATGCCGAACGCCCAGCTCTACAAGCTCGACGGTGGCGCGTACGGCGGCGAGACCGCGACCGGTCTGATGGCTCCGACCGTTCCCGGTTACGAGAAGGGCTACGACCCGTTCGGCAAGCTGAAGAAGCCGAACGGTGACGTCGAGAAGGCCAAGCAGCTGATCAAGGAAGCCGGCGCCGAGGGCAAGAAGGTCATCTACGCCTACGGCAACACCCCGGTCCGCCAGCAGCAGGCCGTCCTGATCACCAAGCGCCTGGAAGAGATCGGCCTCGAGGTCGTCAAGAAGGAGATCGACTCCTCCACCTGGTACGAGCAGGTCGGCAAGGTCAAGAACGGTCTCGACCTCTACATGACCGGTTGGGGCCAGGACTGGCCGTCGGCCTCCACGGTCATCCCGCCGGTCTACGACGGCAACCAGCTGCAGGACGGTTCCTCCGTCTACTCGCACATCAACGACCCCAAGGTCAACGCCGAGATCGCGCGCATCGTGAAGATCACGGACCCGGCCGAGGCCCAGAAGGCCTGGACCGTGCTGCACCACGACATCGTGGAGCGCATCAACCCGGCAGCGCCGATCTACTTCACCAAGGTGTTCCAGGTCTTCGGCTCCAACGTCGGTGGCCTCCGGTACTCGAGTGACGCCAGCTACGTCGACGTCACGCGTCTGTACCTGAAGAAGTAGCAACCCGCACAGGCCGATCCCGGGGGTGCGCACACGGCGGAGCGCGCACCCCCGGGACGTCAGGCCCTCTCCTGATGTCCCCCTCATTGCCGCCGTCCTGAGAGCAGCGACCAGCCATGCTTCGATTCCTCACTCGCCGGACGCTCGGCGCAGTCCTGACACTTTTCCTGATCAGTGCCGTCACGTACTTCATGTTCTTCGCCATCCCGCAGGACCCCGCACTGCTCGCATGTGGAAAGAACTGCACCCCGGACGCGCTGGAGGTCATTCACAAGAACCTCGGCCTGGACGAGCCGGTGGCGGTGCAGTTCTGGCACTACATGGTCGGCATCTTCGCCGGCCGTGACCTGGCCATGGGTGACTGCGCGGCTCCCTGCTTCGGTATCTCCTTCGCCAGCGGCCAGCCGGTGTGGGACACCATCGTCGACCGTCTCCCGCTGACGCTCTCCCTCTCCGCCGGCGGACTCGTCGTCTTCCTCGTGGTGGGCCTGGGCCTGGGCATGCTTGCAGCCTGGAAGAAGGGCACGAAGGTCGACAAGACGGTCAGCTCGGCTTCGCTCGTGCTGAGCTCCCTGCAGATCTACTTCCTCGGCCCCGTGGTTCTCGGGATCTTCGTCTACAGCACCGGATGGCTGAACAAGCCCAAGTACGTGCCGCTGACGGAGAGTTTCAGCGGCTGGTTCATGGGCCTGCTGATCCCGTGGCTCGTCATGTCGGTCATCTTCACGGCCCAGTACACTCGTATGTCGCGCTCGTCGATGATCGAACAGTTGCAGGAAGAGCACGTCAAGGCAGCCCGCGCGAAGGGCATGACGAGTCGTTTCGTCTTCTTCCGCTACGCCTGGCGAGGTTCGCTCATCCCGATCGTCACCATCATCGGTATGGACATGGGCGCGCTCTTCGGTGGCGCCATGGTCACCGAGCTCACCTTCGGTCTCGCCGGAGTCGGCCGCCTCGCCCGCGACTCCGTCATCCTGAAGGACCTCCCGCTGACCATGGGCGTGTTGATCTTCAGCGCCGCCTTCATCCTGTTGTTCAACGTCATAGTGGACGCCGCGTACGCGTTCATCGACCCGCGCGTGCGTCTGTCCTAGGAGTACGACCGTGACCACACTCACCAAGACCGAGGACTCGCCCGCACCCGCCTCGTCCGGAGCCTTCCTGTCGGTGCGGGACCTGAAGGTCCAGTTCTCCACCGAGGACGGCATCGTCAAAGCCGTGGACGGGCTCTCGTTCGACCTGGAGCGCGGGCAGACGCTCGGTATCGTCGGCGAGTCGGGTTCCGGCAAGTCGGTGACCAACCTGAGCATCCTGGGGCTGCACAACCGGCGCAGCACCGAGGTCTCGGGCGAGATCGTGCTGGACGGCCAGGAGATCACCGGCGCTTCGGACAAGCAGCTCCAGACGCTCCGCGGCAACAAGATGGCGATGATCTTCCAGGACGCGCTGACCGCGCTCTCGCCGTACTACACGGTGGGCCGGCAGATCGCCGAGCCGTACATGAAGCACACGGGTGCCTCCAAGAAGGAGGCGCGTGCGCGGGCGATCGAGATGCTCGGCAAGGTCGGTATCCCCGACCCGAAGAACCGCGTCGACGACTTCCCGCACCAGTTCTCCGGCGGTATGCGCCAGCGCGCCATGATCGCCATGTCGCTGGTCTGCAACCCCGAACTGCTGATCGCCGACGAGCCGACGACGGCCCTGGACGTCACCGTCCAGGCGCAGATCCTCGATCTGCTCAAGGACCTTCAGCAGGAGTTCGGTTCGGCGATCATCCTGATCACCCACGACCTCGGCGTCGTCGCGAACACCGTCGACGACCTGCTGGTGATGTACGCGGGCCGGGCCGTCGAGCGCGGCACCGTGCGTGAGGTGCTCAAGACTCCGGAGCACCCGTACACCTGGGGCCTGCTCGGTTCGATGCCGCGGCTCTCCCAGGACGTGGGCTCGGAACTGACGCCGATCCCGGGGTCACCGCCCAGCCTGCTGAACCCGCCGTCGGGCTGCGCGTTCAATCCGAGGTGCTCGTTCGTCGACATCGTCGACGGGAGTGGGCGCTGCGTGAACGAGCGACCCCTGCTTCCGGAAGGGCGTGGCTCTGCCTGCCACCTCACCGGCGAGCAGAAGCAGCAGGTTTTCATCGAGACGATTCAGCCCCGGCTGGGCTGATGTACCGGCAACTGGGGCTATGACCATGAGCGAGAACAAGAGCAACACCGCCGGTCCGGACACGGCTCAGGCACAGCGGGAGCCGGATGTCACGGAACCGCTCCTGAGCGTGAAGGGCCTGACCAAGCACTTCCCGATCTACGGCGGATTTCCCTTCAAGCGGCAGGTCGGCGCGGTCCAGGCCGTCGAAGGCGTGACGCTCGACGTGTACCCGGGCGAGTCCCTCGGTCTGGTGGGTGAATCGGGCTGTGGCAAGTCGACCACGGGCCGGCTCCTCACCCGGCTGATGGAGCCGACCAGCGGCACGATCACCTACAACGGCCAGGACATCTCCCACGCCAACCGTAGGAAGCTGGCGCCGATCCGGTCCGAGATCCAGATGATCTTCCAGGACCCGTACGCCTCGCTCAACCCGAGGCAGACGGTCGGAACGATCATCGCGGGGCCGATGGAGGTCAACGGGATCAACCCGCCCGGAGGCCGTGAGGCGCGGGTGCGGGAGCTGCTGGAGACGGTCGGGCTCAACCCGGAGCACTACAACCGCTTCCCGCACGAGTTCTCCGGGGGCCAGCGTCAGCGCATCGGTGTTGCCCGCGCGCTCGCGCTCAACCCCAAGATCATCATCGCGGACGAGCCGGTCTCGGCGCTCGACGTGTCGATCCAGGCGCAGGTCATCAACCTGCTCCAGGAGCTCCAGCGAGAGCTGAACATCGCGTTCGTCTTCATCGCGCACGACCTGGCGATCGTCCGGCACTTCTCGCAGCGCATCGCGGTGATGTACCTCGGCAAGGTGGTGGAGGTCGCCGACCGCGACTCCCTCTACAACGCGCCGCGCCACCCGTACACGCACGCCCTGCTGTCGGCCGTGCCGAACGCGGACCTGGATGCCGACAAGACGGAGCGGATCCGGCTCTTCGGTGACGTGCCGTCGCCGATCATGCCGCCGTCCGGCTGCCGCTTCCGGACCCGCTGCTGGAAGGCGCAGGACAAGTGCGCGACGGAGGAGCCCCCGCTGGTGCAGCTTTCGGGTGCCCGTGAGGGCCACCTGACGGCCTGCCACTTCCCGGAGGAGCCGACCACGCAGAAGACCGGCCCGGACGTCGTTCTCGACCCCGCGCTGATCGCTCTGGAGAAGGACGCGGACACGAAGTAGCAGGACCCTCCGGCGAAGCCGGGAGCTCGGGTGCCGGACGCGGAAGCGTCCCGGCACCCGTTCGCGTTTCCGGGGCCCCGCGGAGCAAAGGGCTGTCCCGTGATCCGTGGTGGATCAGCGCGCGGCGTCGGATGCGGTGCATCGCAAGGCGGAGGAGCGTCCGCATACTGGATGTGTTCGGATGTTCCGGCAACGCGGCGAGGTGCCGTAGCTGTCGTCGTGCGCCCGCCAGGGATTACGGGACAGCCCTAAGGCGGGCGACCGGCTCATCCGGCCGGCACGGTGACTTCAGGTGCCGCCGGCTTCGCGGAGGCGGAGGCGGACGGCGTGCGGTAGGCGCGAAGGGGGCCGTTGGCCGCGGCCACCGCGGCGACCGCCAGAGCGGCGGAGAGGCCTCCGAGGACCAGGGCGAACGGGGCGGAGGTGGCCGAGGCCAGCAGTCCCCCACGGAAGTTGCCGAGTTCGGGTCCCGCGACACCGATGACGTGTTCCACCGAGGAGACCCGCCCCCGGTACGCGTCCGGGGTCTCCAGCTGGACCAGGGCGCTGCGGGTGACGACGGACACGGTGTCGGCCGCGCCCGCCACGGCCAGGCAGCCGAGCGCGAGCCACAGCGGCGCCGCCAGACCGAAACAGGCCAGCGCCAGACCCCAGACGCCGGCCGCGGACAGCTGAACCAGGCCGCTGCGGCGCCATCGCGTCACGGTCCCGGAGAGCAGACCGGCCGTGATCCCGCCGACCGCGACGGCCGAGAGGAACAGGCCCAGGGTCTGCGGATCGCCCCCGAAGCGGATCTCGTTGACCAGCGGGAAGAGCGCGACGGGCATGGCGAGCAGCGTCGCGGACAGGTCGGTGGCCAGCGAGCCCCGCAGCGTCGGGCGGCCGAGGACGATCCGCCAGCCGCCCCGCTCCGGCCGGCGCCGGCCGCCCGCGACGCCGGTGCCACCGGGCGGCATGGCGGGCAGACGGATCACCGCGAGCATCGAGACCGCCATGGCCACGGCCTGGGTCGCGTACGCGGCGGGGAAGTCCCAGCGGGCGATGATCAGCCCGGCCGCCGCGGGGCCCGCCAGCATCGCCGCCTGGAAGGACACGTTGGTCAGCGCGAGACCGGCCGCGACCTGATCGCCCGGCAACAGGCGGACCGGAAAGGTGCGCCGGGCAGGAGCCCCCAGAGCGCTGCAGCTCGTCCCCAGGGCGACCAGGGCGAGCAGCAGCAGCACGCTCCGGTTGCCCGCCAGGGCCTGGGCGCACAGCCCCGCGGCCGCCAGCAGCTGGCCCGCGGTGGTGGCCCGCACCACCGCACGGCGGTCGACGGTGTCGGCCAACGTGCCGCCGAGCAGCCCGAACAGCACGATCGGCAGGCCGGTGGCGAGCCCGATGGCGCCGGTGCCCACGGGGCTGCCGGTCAGGTCCCAGACCTGGGCCAGCACTGCCACATTGGCTATCTGGCCGCCCAGTTGGGAGATCGAGGTGCCGATCCACAGGTCGCGGAACGACCGGCTGCCACGCAGTGGGCGGGTGTCGAGGAACCGGACGCGGAAGCGCCCCTTCATCGAGGTGGCTCGACAAGGTGGTCGAGGACTCGCTCCCGCATCGACCGGCGTTCCAGAGCCCGCCGCACCTCCGCGACGACGGCGGTCATCGCGTGCGGGATCTCGCTGTCTAGTTCGGCGACCGTGGCGTGGGTGGCACGCCACTCCGCCTCCAGGAACGGCACCAGCGACCGGCCCCGCTCGGTCAGGTCGATCTGGCGGGTGCGGGCGTCGGGCCCCGGCTCGGAGGTGACCAGACCCTCCTTGAGCATGGCGGCGACGGTCTGGCTGATCGCGGAGTGCGAGCGGTCCAGGGACTTCGCCAGCTCGAGAATGGTCAGTGGCCCGGTGTGGGCGAGGCGGATCAGCGGATAGGCGAACCGAGGCCGCACCCCCTTGATGTCACGCTCGACGTAGACCTGCTCGATCTCGGTGTCCATGGCCGCCAGCAGCTCGTGCAGGGAGTGCCAGGGATCGGGCAGCGCTGTGGGATCAGGATTTATCACAGCGCTAATATAACAGCGCTTGGGTAATTGGATCGTGAGCGCGCTCGGGCCGATCCTGCGAGGAGGCCCTAAGGGTTGTCCCAGCGCGCGGCGTCGGATGCGGTGCATCGCAAGGCGGAGGAGCGTCTGCATACTGGATGTGTTCGGACGTTCCGACAACGTGGCGAGGTGCCGTAGCTGTCGTCGCGCGCCCGCCAGGGATTACGGGACAGCCCTTAGCATCCGGGCGTGGACACGACGTACCGGCCCGCCGCCCGGGTCATCTGCCTTGACGCCGCCGACCGCCTGCTTCTTCTGCGCTGGCGGGACCCGTTCGACGGGACGATGCTCTGGGAGCCACCCGGTGGCGGCGTCGAGCCCGGCGAGACGCCACTGGCGGCGGCACGACGTGAACTGGTCGAGGAGACCGGGCTCGACGCGACTGCCGTCCTTGACCGGTCGGTGCTCGTCGATCGTGATGTGCGGTGGAACGGCAAGCGGTACGTCGGGACGGAGCACTTCTTTGCCGCTCGGTTCGCCGGCGAGCGGCCATCCCTGGTGCGGACCGGACTGCTCCCCGACGAGCGGGCCAACCTGGACACGCATGCCTGGATCGGATGGTCGGACCTGATCTCTCTGCCGGACCCGATCGAGCCGCCGCAGATACTGACCGTGCTCGGCGCCCTCATGCCGGACGGCCCGTGGGGCGACCGGGATCGCTCATGAGGTGCGGTCGCGACGACCGGGATCGCAAATGAGGTGCGGTCACGGTACTCGGCATCCTGGCGGGCCCGGGCCCCCTCGCGGCGGGAGCCTCGGAAGCGGCGGTGACGTCGGCAACCTCGGAAGCGGCGCAACGTCGGAAGCTGCGGAATGCAGGAAGCGGCCGAAACCCGGATGCGGGTGTCGCGCGGTCACCTCTAGGCTGCGCCCACTGGGTGGGCGAGGCGCGCCGATGGGGCGTCAGCGGATCGGAGATGCACGGGGTATGACCAGTCAACTGTTCGCGATCTGCTTCAACGCGACTCAGCCGTCGGACCTGGCGCGGTTCTGGTCCGGGGTTCTGGGCTGGGAGTCTGCTGACGGCCCGGACGGCGCCGCGATCCTGCCCCCTGACAGCGCCGGGTTCCGCATCCGCTTCCTGCCGGGCCGGGAGCCGAAGACCGGCCGGAACCGCGCGCACTTCGACCTGACGAGCACCTCCCCGGAGGACCAGCGGGAGACGGTGTCCAGGGCGCTGGAACTGGGCGGGAAACACATCGACGTGGGCCAGCTTCCGGAAGACGGGCATGTGGTGCTCGCCGACCCGGACGGCAACGAGTTCTGCGTCATCGAGCCGGGCAACAAGTTCCTCGCCGACACCGGCTTCATCGGGGCACTGGCCTGCGACGGTACGCAGGAGGTCGGCTACTTCTGGAGCGAGGCGCTGCGGTGGCCGCTGGTCTGGGACCAGGACCAGGAGACCGCGATCCAGTCGCCGGACGGCGGCACGAAGATCACGTGGGGCGGTCCTCCGGTGGCGCCGAAGGCGGGTACGAACAGGCTGTACCTCGAGCTGGTGCTGCCGGCCGGCGCCGACCGGGAGGCGGAGGCCGACCGCCTGGTCTCGCTCGGCGCGACGCGCGCCGACGCCGGCGAGGGCGACGACGCCCGGGTGCTGATGCTCGACCCCGACGGCAACGAGTTCTCCGTACGGAGGCACCCGTAGCGGCGCCCTGTCGAACGGTTCGGGCGGAGGGCGGCCGCTCCGGCGGCGCAGCCGGGCTGTGCGACCGCAGCCCCGAGCGTTACGCGGGGCCGGGCAACGCCTGGCCGTGATCCGCGCCCCCGGCCTGTTCCAGGATGCGGAGGGCGTCGGCGGCCGCCGGTGACAACACGGTGTCGTCCCGCAGGTCGGCAAGGGGGACCCACGCCACCGCGTCGGTGGAGCCGTCGGTCTCGGCCACTTCCGGTGCCCCGCCCCTCAGGGCGACGACGTAGAACAATGCCGTGAGGTTCCAGCTCACTCCGTTCCGCCGGACCGCGTAGGTTCGCGCATCGGCCAGCCGGGCGTCGGCTAGTTCGAGCCCCGTCTCCTCCCGGAGTTCACGGGCCAGGGCCTCGACGGGCTGTTCGCCCGGGTCGATTCCGCCGCCCGGCAGGTGCCACAGCCCCGGCGTGAAGACAGGGGACGTGTCCGACAGCCGGGCCAGCAGGAGCCGGTCGCCCTCCGCCGCTATTGCGTACGCCGAAACACGGGTCTGTACGTGAGCGCCCACGGTGCCCGCCCCTCCCTGTTCGAATTGCTGACAGGTTGGCACCCTAACGCCGCCGGCCGGCCTTGCCGGGACCGATGCCCGCTGCGGGCTCCGACGCACCGTCACTCTCGGCCGCCACCGATCCGCCAGCCTTCTGTATCCGAATGCTCCATCTGTGCCCGGATGGCGGGAGTAAATGTGCGAAAGGTTATTTATCAGGTGATATTTGACCTCACGTACGACGGAGCACTACGAGGAGGCACTCCATGCGCGGAGCCACACAGGTCAAGTGGGCCGCATGTGCGGTGGCCGTCGCCCTGGCGGCGACGGCCTGCGGCGGAGGGGACAGTGGCGGTGGTGGCGGTGGCGCCGATGGGATCGTGAGCTCCTCCTGGGGTGACCCGCAGAACCCGCTGGAGCCCGCCAACACCAACGAGGTGCAGGGCGGCAAGGTCCTCGACATGATCTTCCGCGGGCTCAAGAAGTACGACCCGAAGACCGGCGAGGCGACGAACATGCTCGCCGAGAAGATCGAGTCCACGGACAACCAGAACTTCACGATCACGGTGAAGGACGGCTGGACCTTCAGCAACGGCGAGAAGATCACCGCCAAGTCGTTCGTGGACGCCTGGAACTACGGCGCCCTGTTGAAGAACAATCAGAAGAACGCCTACTTCTTCGGTTACATCGACGGATACGACAAGGTCCACCCCGAGACCGGCACGGCGAGCGCCACCAAGCTCGCCGGCCTCAAGCAGGTGGACGACAAGACCTTCACGGTCAAGCTGACCCAGAAGTTCTCCCTGTGGCCCGACACCCTCGGCTACCCCGCCTTCTCGCCGCTGCCGTCGGCCTTCTTCACCGACCACGCGGCCTGGGTGTCCAAGCCGGTCGGCAACGGCCCGTACACGATCGACACGTACACCAAGGGCTCGTCGATGAACCTGCGCAAGTGGGACGACTACCCCGGTGACGACAAGGCGCAGAACGGTGGGATCGACCTCAAGGTCTACACCGACAACAACACCGCCTACACCGACCTGACCGCCGGCAACCTCGACCTCGTCGACGACGTGCCCGCATCCCAGCTCAAGAACGTCAAGGCGGACCTCGGCGACCGCTACATCAACACCCCGGCCGGCATCATCCAGACCCTCGCGTTCCCCTTCTACGACGCGCAGTGGAACACTCCCGGCGCGATCAAGGTCCGTCAGGGCCTCTCCATGGCGATCAACCGCGAGCAGATCACCAACCAGATCTTCCAGAAGACCCGCACCCCCGCCTCCGACTGGACCTCCCCGGTCCTCGGCGAGGACGGCGGCTTCAAGAAGGGTCTGTGCGGCAAGGAGTGCACGTACAACGCGGCCGACGCCAAGAAGATGATCGAGGACGGCGGCGGCATCCCCAACGGCCAGCTCAAGATCTCGTACAACGCGGACACCGGCTCCCACAAGGAGTGGGTCGACGCCGTCTGCAACAGCATCAACAAGGTCATGGGCAACAACAAGGCGTGCGTGGGCGCCCCGGTCGGCACCTTCGCCGACTTCCGCAGCCAGGTCTCCCAGCAGAAGCTGCACGGCGCCTGGCGCGCGGGCTGGCAGATGGACTACCCGCTGATCCAGAACTTCCTGCAGCCCGTCTACTACACCAACGCCTCGTCCAACGACGGCAAGTGGAACAACAAGCAGTTCGACGACCTCGTCAACAAGGCGAACGCCGAGTCGGACAAGGCCAAGGCAGTCTCCACCTTCCAGGACGCCGAGAAGGTCATGGTCCAGCAGATGCCCGTCATCCCGCTCTGGTACCAGAACGGCAGCGCCGGCTACTCGGAGAACGTCACCAACGTCTCGCTGAACCAGTTCAGCGTCCCGGTGTACGAGCAGATCAAGGTCAAGTAGGCGGCTCAGGCCGGGTGACCGGTGCGCTCCCGCACCGGTCACCCGGCTTCCCCGTCCCCAGCCCCCGACTCTCAGCCCAGAGCCTCTGACCCCGCGACCCCCGGAGCCCTTCATGGGACGTTATGTGATCCGGCGGCTGCTGCAGATGATCCCGGTCTTCTTCGGCACCACGCTGTTGATCTTCCTCATGGTGAACGTGATGGGTGACCCCATCGCGGGTCTCTGCGGCGACCGCCAGTGCGATCCGGCGACTGCCGCCCAACTCCGTTCGGAATTCGGCCTCGACAAGCCGGTCTGGCAGCAATACCTCACCTACATGGGCAACGTCTTCACCGGCGACTTCGGCACCGCGTTCAACGGGCAGAAGGTCACCGAGCTGATGGCCACGGCCTTCCCCATCACCATCCGCCTCACCCTCGTGGCGATCTTCTTCGAGATCGTCATCGGCATCAGCCTCGGCGTCGTCACGGGTCTGCGCCGCGGCCGTCCCATCGACACGACCGTGCTGATCCTGACCCTGGTCGTCATCTCCATCCCGACCTTCGTCACCGGTCTGCTGCTCCAGCTCCTGCTCGGCGTGGAATGGGGCGTGATCAAACCGTCCGTCTCCAGCGAGGCCCCGCTCAACGAGCTGATCATCCCCGGGCTCGTGGTCGCCTCCGTCTCCCTGGCCTACGTCACCCGGCTCACCCGGACCTCGATCGCCGAGAACGCCCGCGCCGACTACGTCCGTACCGCGACCGCCAAGGGCCTCCCCAGGCGCCGTGTGGTCGTCCGGCACCTGCTGCGCAACTCGCTGATCCCTGTCGTCACCTTCATCGGTACGGACGTGGGCGCCCTGATGGGCGGAGCGATCGTCACGGAGCGGATCTTCAACATCCACGGCGTCGGCTACCAGCTCTACCAGGGCATCCTGCGCCAGAACTCACAGACCGTCGTCGGCTTCGTCACCGTTCTGGTCCTTGTCTTCCTGGCGGCGAACCTGATCGTCGACCTGCTCTACGCCGTACTCGACCCGAGGATCCGCTATGCCTGAGCAGACACCGGACGAGGCGATCTCGTCGGCCGGAGCCGGCGGAACGATGGACCTCGCCCTCGACGAGGGCGACAGCCTCGAAAAGACGCCCGGCGGTCCCGAGGGGACGGGACCGGGCACCAAGCCGCAGAGCCTGTGGTCCGACGCCTGGCGCGACCTGCGCCGCAACCCCGTCTTCATCATCTCCGCACTGATCATCCTGTTCCTGGTGATCATCTCGATCTGGCCGCAGCTCATCGCCTCCGGTGACCCGCTCGACTGCGACCTCGACAAGGCGCAGGAGGGATCGCAGCCCGGCCACCCCTTCGGGTACGACGGCCAGGGCTGCGACGTCTACACTCGTGTCGTGTACGGCGCCCGGAACTCCGTGACCGTCGGTATCTGCTCCACCATCGGCGTCTCGCTGATCGGCAGCATCCTCGGCGGCCTGGCGGGTTTCTTCGGCGGCTGGTGGGACTCGATCCTCTCCCGGCTCACCGACGTCTTCTTCGGCATCCCGGTCGTCCTCGGCGGCCTGGTCTTCCTCTCCGTGGTGACCAGTTCCACCGTCTGGCCCGTGATCGGCTTCATCGTGCTCCTGGGATGGCCGCAGATCGCCCGCATCGCCCGCGGCTCCGTCATCACCGCCAAGCACAACGACTACGTCCAGGCGGCCCGGGCCCTCGGCGCCTCCAACGGGCGGATGATGCTGCGCCACATCGCTCCCAACGCCATCGCCCCGGTGATCGTCGTCGCGACCATCGCGCTCGGTACGTACATCTCCCTGGAGGCGACCCTGTCGTTCCTCGGCGTCGGCCTGAAGCCGCCGGCCGTCTCCTGGGGCATCGACATCTCCGCCGCGTCCCAGTACATCCGCAACGCCCCGCACATGCTCCTCTGGCCCGCCGGTGCGCTGGCGGTCACCGTGCTCGCGTTCATCATGCTCGGCGACGCGGTGCGCGACGCCCTCGACCCCAAGCTGCGCTGAGGAGTCCGCTGCCATGTTGCTCGAAGTGCGCGATCTGCACGTGGAGTTCCACACCCGGGACGGGGTCGCCAAGGCCGTCAACGGGGTCAACTACTCGGTGGCCGAGGGCGAGACGCTCGCCGTGCTCGGCGAGTCCGGCTCCGGCAAGTCGGTCACCGCACAGGCGATCATGGGCATCCTCGACATGCCGCCCGGGAAGATCAGCGGCGGCGAGATCCTCTTCAAGGACCGCGACCTGCTGAAGCTCAAGAAGGAGGAGCGCCGGAAGATCCGCGGCCGGGAGATGGCCATGATCTTCCAGGACGCCCTCTCCTCCCTCAACCCCGTGCTCACCGTGGGGGAGCAGCTCGGCGAGATGTTCGTCGTGCACCGCGGAATGTCCCGCAAGGACGCGAAGGCCAAGGCCGTCGAACTGATGGACCGGGTCCGCATCCCGGCCGCGAAGGAGCGGGTCGGCAACTACCCGCACCAGTTCTCCGGCGGGATGCGCCAGCGCATCATGATCGCGATGGCGCTGGCCCTCGAACCCTCGCTGATCATCGCGGACGAACCCACCACCGCCCTCGACGTCACCGTCCAGGCCCAGGTGATGGACCTGCTCGCGGAGCTCCAGCGCGAGCTGAACATGGGCCTGATCCTCATCACCCACGACCTGGGCGTTGTCGCCGACGTCGCCGACAAGATCGCCGTGATGTACGCGGGCCGGATCGTGGAGACCTCACCGGTCCACGACATCTACAAGGCGCCCGCGCACCCGTACACCAAGGGCCTGCTCCGCTCGATCCCGCGCCTGGACCAGAAGGGCCAGGAGCTGTACGCGATCAAGGGCCTGCCGCCCAACCTGCTCCACATCCCGCCCGGCTGCGCCTTCAACCCGCGCTGCCCGATGGCCCAGGACGTCTGCCGCAAGGACGTGCCGCCGCTGTTCGACGTGGCCGAGCACCGTCAGAGCGCCTGCTACTTCTGGAAGGAGACGCTCGATGCACGCTGACCACTCGCGCAAGGGAGCGCGCGAAGAGGGCGAGGTGGCACGCGACCTCCTGGCCAAGTCGCGGGAGGGCAGCAGGTACGCGGGCGGCGAGCCGATCCTTGAGGTCCGCGACCTCGTCAAGCACTACCCGCTGACCCAGGGCATCCTGATCAAGAAGCAGATCGGTGCCGTCAAGGCGGTCGACGGGGTCTCCTTCGACCTCGCGGCCGGCGAGACCCTCGGCATCGTCGGCGAGTCCGGCTGCGGCAAGTCGACCGTCGCGCGGATGCTGGTGCACCTGGAAGCGCCGACGGCCGGCGCGATCCGGTACAAGGGCGAGGACGTCACCAAACTGTCCGGCCGCGCGCTGAAGGCCGTGCGCCGCAACATCCAGATGGTGTTCCAGGACCCGTACACCTCCCTCAACCCGCGGATGACGGTCGGCGACATCATCGGGGAGCCGTACGAGATCCACCCCGAGGTGGCCCCGAAGGGCGACCGGCGGCGCAAGGTCCAGGACCTGCTGGACGTCGTCGGCCTCAACCCGGAGTACATCAACCGCTACCCGCACCAGTTCTCCGGCGGCCAGCGCCAGCGCATCGGCATCGCCCGCGGCCTCGCGCTCAACCCCGAGATCATCGTCGCCGACGAACCCGTCTCGGCCCTCGACGTCTCCGTCCAGGCCCAGGTCGTCAACCTGCTGGACCGGCTTCAGGCGGAGTTCAACCTCAGCTACGTCTTCATCGCCCACGACCTCTCCATCGTCCGTCACATCTCCGACCGGGTCGGCGTGATGTATCTCGGCCGGTTCGCCGAGATCGGCACGGACGAGGAGATCTACGACCATCCCACGCACCCGTACACCCAGGCACTGCTCTCCGCCGTGCCGGTGCCGGACCCGATGGCGCGCGAGTACCGCGAGCGGATCATCCTGCACGGCGACGTGCCCTCGCCCGCCAACCCGCCCTCCGGCTGCCGCTTCCGCACCCGCTGCTGGAAGGCGCAGGAGCGGTGCGAGCTGGAGGTGCCGCTGCTGGCGGTCCCGGCGGCCTTCCGGCTCACCGACACCCCGGCCAAGCACGATTCGGCCTGTCACTTCGCGGAGGAGAAGCGCGTGGTGCCCCCGGAGGGAACGCTGGAGCAGGTGGGCGAGGGCGAGGCGGGAGCCGGTCCCGAGGTGGAGCAGGTGGACCGCGAGGCCCGGAAGCCACCCGTGACGGACGCGCAGCCGGGGGACCGGCCGCAGCCGTCGGATGCGGGGACCGACGACAGCCCGTCGCCGGATGCGGGGGCCGACGACGACAGCCCGCCGCCGCCCTCCGGCAGCAGCCGGGTCAGCTGACCCACCGGTCCGTTAACGCGTGGGCAACTCGGGCGTCTCACGTCCGATATACGGACCCGCCAGCATGGACTGCGTACGGCCGTGCGGGTGCCGTGGACCGGCCGGAGGGACTCACGTCTCCCCGGCCGGTCGCCCGTCGGGACCGTGCCGACGGCCCTCTTGTCGGGAGGCCGGGCGCGGTGGAGTATCGCTGGGGTGATACTCACCCGTGGAGCAAGAGTGACCGGCGCCGCTCTCTGCGCGGTGCTCGCCCTGATCGTCGCGAGCTGGCTCGTACGGGACATCAGGGCCGTGGACGCCGAGCAGTTGTGGCGTTACTGGGCCGGCTTCCGGGACGCGCGACCGCGGGCGATGCCCGCCACCTCGCCCCTGGATGTCGCCCTCCTCGTGGTGTACGCCTTCGCCACCGTCGCCGCGCTGCGCTCCTCGGTCGCGGCCACCGTGCTCGTCGCCACCGGAGTGATCACGCTCGCCGTACGGCTGCCGGGGGTCTGGGGCATCGGGAGCCGCCGGATGGAGACGGTGTTCTCCGACGACCTCCGCTCACGGGCGCTGATCTGCGCCTTCGTCGGCCTCGCCGCGGGCATCGCGCTGCTCATCACCGCCGGGGCCGGCCGCCGTCCGCCGGCCGACTCCTACGAGCAGCTGCCCTCCCGGCCCGGGCCCGGCGCCTCCGTCACCGCGTTCCTGATGCTGGGCGCTGCCGGAGCGGTGCTGATCGCCTGGGAGATCCGCCAGATGGTGAAGTACCCCGAGATCTTTCCCGAGTGGTACGTGGGCGACGACCGCATCCCGCACGGTGTGATCGACCCGCCGCCCGGCTGGGGCACCGCGGCACTGGCGCTGCTCTGTCTGGTCGCGGCGGCGAGCGCACTCTTCCGCGCCGTGCACGCACGGCCGTTCGGCCTGGTGGCTGCCGCGCTGCTGCTGTCCGGCGGGGCACTGGGCGTGGCCCGGGCCCTCCACTACGACCTGCTCGACGACTTCGGTTCCCTGCCGACGGAGACCCAGCTGATGCTTCTGAGCTGGATCCTCGAGCTGGTCGCCGGGCTTGTGGTGCTGCTGGCGCTGGCGCCCAGGGGCTTCGCCGACGTCCCCGGCCCGTACGGACCGGGTCCGGGCCCGGGCTACGGCCCTCCGGAATTCGGTCCCCCCGGCTACGCCCCCACCTCGTACCCGGGGCAGCAGCCGCCGCCCGCACCGGGTTACGGCTACCCGCAGGGCGGCGGCGGTTTCGGGCCGCCCCCGCCGCCCTCGCAGCCGCCACCGGGCTGGTAGACCGACCTACATCCCCAACGACCGCTTCAGGAAGTCCACCTGGAGCAGCAGCAGATTCTCGGCCACCTTCTCCTGCGGGGTCATATGGGTCACCCCGCTCAGCGGCAGCACCTCGTGCGGGCGCCCCGCCGCGAGCAGCGCCGAGGACAGCCGCAGGGTGTGCGCGACCACCACGTTGTCGTCCGCCAGACCATGGATGATCATCATCGGCCGCACCTGGTCGGCGGCGTGCGAGAGCCCCTCGTCGGTGAGCAGCGAGTTGTACGCGTACACCTCCGGCTGGGTCGCCGGATCGCCGAGATAGCGCTCCGTGTAATGGGTGTCGTACAGCCGCTGGTCGGTGACCGGAGCACCCACGACCGCCGCGTGGAAGACGTCGGGCCTCCTCAGCACCGCCATGCCGGCCAGGAAGCCGCCGTACGACCAGCCCCTGATGCCCACCCGGCCCAGATCCAGGGGGAACCGCTCCGCGAGCGCGTGGAGCGCCTCGACCTGGTCGTCGAGGGTGAGGGTGAGGTTGTGCTTGACGGCCTTCTCCCAGCCGGGCGAGCGGCCGGGTGTGCCGCGGCCGTCCGCGACGATCACGGCGAAGCCCTGGTCCGCGAACCACTGTGAGGTGAGATGCGGGTTCTGGGCTGCGAGGACCCGGCGGCCGTGCGGCCCGCCGTACGGATCCATCAGAACCGGAAGAGGACCGTCCGATTCCTTGTAGCCGGTGGGGAGCATCACGGCGCACGGAATCCGCCGTGCGCCCCCTTCGGTGAGCTGCGGCCTCGCGGACAGCACCGGCTGCTCCGCGTGACTGGCGACGGTGGCGATCTGCTTGCCGTCCCGGAACACCCGTACCGTCGATCCGGGCACGTCCAGCGCGGTGGAGACCATGACGGTCACCCCGCCCGACCGGACCGCCGCGTGCACGCCCGCGCCCTCCGACACCCGCTCGACGCCCAGCTCGTTGACCCGGTACACATGGGTCTCGCCGATCTCCGCCTCGGCCGCCCGTTCGCCCGCCGACGCCGTCACGAGGATGTCGGAATCCCCGATGTCGAGCACCGTCAGGATCTGCAACTGGGCCCCGGTCAGCGGCCGGTCGCCCACCGTGAGGACCCGCGCCCCGCCCTCGTCCGCGATCCGCACCAGCCGCCCGTCCGGCGCCCACGCGGGCACACCGGGAAACAGCTCCAGCCACACCGGGTCCTCGTCCGCGTGCACCGTCCGGGTCGCCCCGGTCTCCGGGTCCACCGCCAGGTAGAGCTGACTCTGCTGGTCACGGGACTGCACCAGCAGCAGCGGCGCCCCGTCCGACGACCAGTGCACCCGCGCCAGATAAGGGAACCGGGCCCGGTCCCACACCACTTCGGTACGCTCCCCGGCCAGCCCCACCACGAAGAGCCGCACCTCGGCGTTGGGCGTCCCGGCCGCCGGGTACGCGACCTCGGCGGGCTTGCGGTCCGGGTGCGCGGGATCGGCGATCCACCACCGTCGTACCGGGCTGTCGTCGACCCGGGCCACCAGCAGCCGGTCCGAGTCCGGCGACCACCAGAAGCCGCGCGAGCGCGCCATCTCCTCGGCCGCGATGAACTCCGCGAGGCCGTAGGAGACCTGCGCTTCCTCCGGTTCTGCGAGGGCCCTGTCCTCCTCGCCGCCGGCGCCCACGACGCGCAGCGCACCCTTGGACACGTATGCGATGTGTCGTCCGTCGGGGGAGGGGCGCGGATCGATCACCGGGCCGGGCACGGGCAGCGCACGCGCCGTTCCGGCACGCAGTTCGGCGACGTACACCTTCCCCGAGAGCGCGAACGCCGCCAACTCGGCCGCCGCGTCGACCGCGTAGCCGACGATCCCCGACGACCCCTCGCGGCTCCGCTCACGCCTGGCCCGCTCCTGGACCGACAGCCGCTCCTCCGAACCGCCCAGCAGCACCGCAGGATCGGCCACGACCCGCTCCCGCGGGGCCTTGCCGTCGCCGAGGTCCAGCACCCGGAGCTGCCCCGAGCGGTCTGTTCCCGACCCCGAGCGGAGGAAGGCCACCCGTTCACCATCGGGTGAAACCGTGAACGCGCGCGGTGCACCGAGGGTGAAACGCATGGTCCGGGCCAACTGCAGCGGGAAGGTGATCTCTGGCGAAGTCATATGCCGAACCTATCGGCCGGCCCCGCCGTCCGTGCGCCCCTCGTGCTGCTGTGCCCCGATCAATGCCATGCCACGGATAGTTATGATCCGTAGCGCTCGGTGGGTATGAACCTGCTGGCTCCATGCGTGCTGCCTGTCCCGACCGTACAGATGGAGGTGAACCGCTGTGGTGCTCTCGATTTCGGCGGTGGTGCTGCTGGCGATCGTCGTCTTCCTGCTGATCCGGAAATCCGGACTGAAGGGCGGACACGCGGTCGTCTGCATGCTGCTCGGCTTCTACCTCGCCAGCTCGTCCGTCGCACCGACCATCTCCGAGCTGACCACGAACGTGGCCGGCATGATCGGGGGCATGAAGTTCTGACCCCGGGAGCCGCCCGTGGTCCTGCCGCGTCCGGAAACCGGCCGCAGTCGGCCCAGGCGGTCATCGGCTCGTAGGGTGGTCCCATGACGGATCTCCCCGCCCGGCGTCTGCTCCTGGTGCACGCGCACCCCGACGACGAGTCGATCAACAATGGCGCCACCATGGCCAGGTACGCCGCCGACGGCGCCCTGGTCACGCTGGTGACCTGCACGCTCGGCGAGGAGGGCGAGGTCATCCCGCCCGAGCTCGCGCATCTTGCCGCGGACCGGGACGACTCCCTGGGCCCCTTTCGCCGGGGCGAACTCGCGGCGGCGATGAAGGAACTGGGGGTCACCGACCACCGGCTCCTCGGCGGCGCGGGCCGTTACCGCGACTCCGGGATGATGGGCACCGAGCAGAACCGGCGCCCCGGCGCCTTCTGGTCCGCCGACCTCGACGAGGCCGCCGGGTACCTCGTGGAGGTGATCCGTGAGGTGCGCCCCCAGGTCCTGGTGACGTACGACCCCGACGGGGGCTACGGGCACCCCGACCACATCCAGGCGCACCGGGTCGCCACGCGCGCCGCCGAACTGGCCGCCGACCCCGCGTACCGCCCCGGCTCCGGCCCTCCGCACGCCATCGCGAAGACCTACTGGAACCGGGTGCCGCGCTCGGTGGCAGAGGACGGCTTCGCCCGGCTGCGGGCCACCGCCCCGGACGCGTTCCCGGGCGTCGCCGCGATCGACGACGTGCCGGGTGTGGTGGACGACGCCCTGATCACCACCGAGATCGACGGCACCGGACACGGCGAGGCGAAGGTCGCGGCGATGCGGGCGCACGCCACCCAGATCGCGCTCGACGGCCCCTTCTTCGCCCTGTCGAACAACCTGGGCCAGCCCGTCCTCACCGACGAGTACTACGAGTTGGTGAAGGGCGCCCCGGGCGACGGAGGGAACACCCGGGAACGCGACCTCTTCGCGGGCATTTCGGAGGCGGGCCGGTGAGCAGCAGCAGTTCGCGGGCCGCCCGGACCAACGCACCTTCACGGGACATTCCGGCCACCGGCCTGGCCGCGCCCCTCAACCCCCGCCGGATCGCCGCCCTGCTGGGCCTGGCGGTTCTCGGTGCGCTTGTCGGCATCGCGGGAACCCTGGTCCAATCCGCCTGGTTCCCGGGCGGATTGCTGCTGGCCCTGCTCGCGTCCGCAAGCCTCTTCTACGGCGGCCGCTGCCTCATGGGCACGCAGCCAGGAGCTCTGGCGCCCGCCGCGGGATGGCTGATTTCGGTCATTGTTCTGCTGGGTGGCAGACCGGAAGGGGACTACGTCTTCGGAGACGAACTCGGCCTCGCCCTCTTCATGCTGGGCGGCATGGCCATCGCTGTGATCTGCGCCACCATGTCGCGGCCGTCCCAACTGGGCGCCGACAGCGGCCGACCTG
This sequence comes from Streptomyces sp. NPDC002809, assembly GCF_040295435.1. NCBI lineage: Bacteria > Bacillati > Actinomycetota > Actinomycetes > Kitasatosporales > Streptomycetaceae > Streptomyces > Streptomyces sp. NPDC002809. Next base: position 14,640 of record NZ_JBEOVJ010000003.1, on the reverse strand, counting down.
GCAAGTAATGTGCCACCTCCGATCCCGTAATGCCCCCTGTCCGACCGGGGGGTGCGCAGTCGTTTCCCCCGGTCGCGGGGTGTCTGTCGGCCGCGGCCAGTATGGTGGTTCGCGCGCCTAGTCGGGTGCTGAAGATCTTGACCGGGCTCGCGAGGCCTGGCACGCATATCTGTGGCGTTACCCAACGCCCTCATAGCTTCGCCACGAGTACGCTCCGGCTTCTCGTGGCCGCACGCACCAGGCGCCGCTCCCTGATCCGGCCAAGATCTTCAGCACCCTCCTAGTCGCCCCCCGGCCTGCGGGACGGGGGAAGTACGGGCGGCGGAGCCAATCAGGAGAACCTGCTTTGAGTCGTGAAACTGACAGTTCGTCCTCCGGGCCCCAGGGCCGCGGGGGAGCCGCGTACCCCTCGGGTACGCCGCCGTACGGATCCCGCCAGTATCCGTCGCTGCACCCTTCGCAGGACGCCCCGGAGGAATCCCCGGACGCCGCGGATCCGCCTCAGCCCGACGAGCCGAGGACCGAGACCACGCTGACGACGCGCATCCGGATCAACATTCCGGGTTCGCGCCCCATCCCTCCGGTCGTCATGCGTACGCCCATGAGCGACGTCGACAGCGCCGGTGGCGAGCGCACCGGCTCCACGCCGCGCCCGGGCGCTTCCGCGTCCAACGGCGGGCAGGCGGCTCCGGCCGCACCGGGCCCCGAGCCCCGGGAGCCGGCGGCCGGGGCGGAGCCCGGTGCCGAGAAGCCGGCCAGGGAGAAGAGCGGCAGCGACTGGTTCGCGCCGCGCAAGTCCCCGGGCGCCTCCCCGGCGAGCGACGGCACGGACGGGGCCGGCTTCCCGGCCGGTGGTCCCGGTGGTCCCGGTGGTACGGGCGGTGCCGGTTTCGCGGCCGGTGGCCCCGGCAGCCGTCCGGACGGTGCGGGCTCCGGCCCGGCCACCCCGCCCGCAGGCAGCCCCCGCGCCGAGCTGCCCTACTTCTCCGACGGACCGCAGCGCGCCGGCGACCCGGGTGCGACCGGTCCCGACGGCTTCGACTCCGACGGCTTCGGTCCCGACGGATTCGGCGGCGACGGGTCCGGCGGGCCCCGCTCCACGCCGAACCTCGGTATCCGTACGCCGGGACCGGCCGGCCCCACCACCGGACCGGCCAGCGGTACCTCGGCCCTCACCCCGGACCTCGACGGCCGGATGCCCTTCGGCCCGGGTCCGGCGGGTCCGGGCGGGCCGGCGGGCCCCGGCGGCGCACAGGGCCCCGGCACCCCCGGCGGCGCACCGCCGCGCATGTCGGACGACACCGCCGTGCTCACCCCGCAGTTCGGACCGGGCCCCTCCGGCCCCGGGGGCAACGTCTCGGGGGACACGCTGAACAGCGGCATCCCCGTCGTGCCCTCGGACCACCGCGCGTCAGGGGCTCCGTCCCCGTTCCCGGGTTCCGACACCACCCCGCGGACGCCGGCGGGCCCGATGGGCACCGGACCGGCCGGACCGGGCGGATTCGACGACCGGGAGGCCGAGCCCGCCGCCCGTACCGCACCTGCGGCCGCGGCGCCGAGCGCCCCGGCGAAGAAGGGCCGCTCCAAGCTGGTCATGCTCTGTGTGGCCGCCGTCTGCCTGCTCGGGGTCGCCTACGGCGCCGGGCTGCTGATGAACCACTCCGACGTACCCAAGGGCACCACTGTCCTCGGTGTCGACATCGGCGGCGGGACCAGGGACGACGCCGTCGAGAAGCTGGACGCCGCGCTCGGCGAGCGGTCAAAGGCCCTGCTCCAGCTGACCGTGGACGGCAAGAAGACACAGCTCGCACCCGACAAGGCCGGACTGGCCCTGGACAGCCAGGCGACCGTGCGTGCCGCGGCGGGCAGTGACTACAACCCCGTCTCCGTCATCGGCTCCCTCTTCGGCGGGGAGCGCGACGTCGACCCGGTGATCCCGGTCGACGAGGAGAAGCTCGTCGTCGCGCTGAAGGACCTGGCCGGCGCCTCGGGTTCGGCCAGCGACGGCACGATCAAGTTCGTGCCGGGCAAGGCCGTCGCCGTCCCGGGCAAGGCAGGCAAGGCGCTCGACGTCAACCAGTCGATGGTGTCGGTACGTGACGCCTACCGCGCCCAGGTCGAGACGGGCAGCGCGAAGACCGTCCCGCTGCCCGTCACCACCAGCGCACCCACCATCACCCAGGCCGAACTGGACCGGGCGATGAAGGAGTTCGCGGAGCCCGCGATGTCAGGCCTGATCCACATCAAGGCGGGCTCGAAGGAGATCCCGTTCGGCCCGGCCAAGTCGCTGCCGAAGATCCTCTCGATGGTGCCGGTCGACGGCAGGCTCGTCGACCACTACGACAAGAAGGCCATCGAAGAGCTCTGCGGAAGCACCTTCGACGGGATCATGGTCACCAAGGGTGACGGTACGAAGCACCAGGTCGGCCCGGACGACGTGGCCTTCGCCATGAAGGGCGCGCTGCTCGGCAAGACCGAGGCCGAGCGGACCGTCACGATCGACCTCGGCGGCAACGGCTGAGCCGTCACCCGCCGCATCCCACCACCCCCGCCCGGACCTCCGGCCGGGGGTGGTGTCGTATCCGCCCGGACCTGCGGCCGGGGGTGGTGTCGTATCCGCCCGGACCTGCGGCCGGGGGTGGTGTCGTATCCGCCCGGACCTGCGGCCGGGGGTGGTGTCGTATCCGCCCGGACCTGCGGCCGGGGGGGGTGTCGTATACGCCC